>JAVHVD010000030.1:0-2755 GCA_032160745.1 Pseudonocardiales bacterium | reverse complement strand
ACGGCCCGCGGATCCGGGCGCGCCTCGGCGTGGTGCCGCAACTGGACACGCTGGACCTCGAGATGACCGTCCGGGAGAACCTCTACATCTACGGCCGCTACTTCGGCATGCCCCGCGCGCTGCTTCGGCCGAAGGTCGAGGAGCTGCTGGAATTCGCGCAGCTGACCGACCGGGCCAAATCGAAGGTCGAGCCGCTGTCCGGCGGGATGAAGCGGCGACTCACGATCGCTCGGTCGCTGATCAACGACCCGGAGATCCTGCTGCTGGACGAGCCGACGACCGGACTCGACCCGCAGGCCCGGCACGTCCTGTGGGACCGGCTGTACCGGCTCAAGCAGCAGGGCGTCACGCTCGTGCTCACTACCCACTACATGGACGAGGCCGAGCAGCTGTGCGACCGGCTCGTGGTGATGGACGGCGGACGGATCGTCGCCGAGGGCTCGCCGCGCACCCTGATTGCCGAGCACTCGACCCGCGAGGTCGCCGAGCTGCGCTTCCCGCCGGGCACGAACGCGTCGGCGGCGGCCAGGCTCGCCGCGGTGCTGACCGGCGAGCGGGAGCGGGTGGAGGAGCTGCCCGACCGGGTCCTGCTCTACGTGACCGACGGCGAGGCGGCGCTCGGACAGGCCCACGACCTCGGCCTGTCGCCGGTGTCTTCGCTGGTGCGGCGCAGCACGCTCGAGGATGTCTTCCTCCGCCTAACCGGCCGCAGCCTGGTCGATTGATGCGCAGCGAGGGGTCCACGAGGAGATCCGCCTACGGCGCATGGAGAGTCGTCGAGCACGAGCTCCTGGACGCGCGGCGCTACTGGCGCAGCGTCGTGTTGGCCGGCCTGCTGACCCCGCTGCTCTACGTGCTCGCGCTCGGGATCGGGCTGGGCGTCGTCGTGAACGCGCACGGCAACGACCTCGGCGTTCCCTACCTCCAGTTCGTCGCGCCGGCGTTCCTCGCGGCGGCCGCGCTGCAGACCGCGGCGGCCAGCTCGACGTTCCCGGTGATGGCCGGCTTCAAGTGGATCCGCTACTACCACGGCATGGCGGCCACCCCCCTGACGCCGACGCAGATCTGCGACGGGAAGGTGCTGTGGATCGCGCTGCGCACGCTGGCCAGCTCGACGGTGTACTTCGCGATCATGGCGACGTTCGGGGCCGTCCACCGCTGGCAGGGCGTGCTGGGGATCCTCGCCGCGGCGCTCACCGGCCTCGCGTTCGCGGCACCGGTACTCGCAATGTCCGCGTCGGTCTCGGCGGAGGGGCAGGCCTTCAACGTCCTCTTCCGGTTCGTCGTGACGCCGATGTTCCTGTTCTCCGGCACGTTCTACCCGATCAGCCAGCTGCCGGGCTGGGGTGAGTGGCTCGCGCACGTGTCGCCGCTGTGGCACGGGACGGAGCTGTCCCGCGGCGCCGCGCTGGGCAACGTGTCCGACCTGAACGCGCTCGGGCACGTGGCGTACCTGCTGGTATGGCTGGTCGTCGGCATCGGGCTGGCCCGGTGGCGCTTCCGAGTTCGGTTGACGGAATGACGATCGTCACCGCGCCACGAGCGAGCCGCACGCTGCGGATCCTGCCGCCCGGCATGTACAGCGGACGCAGCCACGTCATCCTCGAGCGCGCGTTCCGGGTGTACCGGCACAGCTGGCTGGTCATCTTCTCCGGGTTCTTCGAGCCGCTGTTCTACCTGTTCGCGCTCGGCACCGGGCTGCACGACCTGGTCGGCAAAGTGGTCGGGCCGGGCGGCCACGTCGTCAGCTACACCCAATTCATCGCGCCGGCGCTGCTCGCCTCGTCGGCCATGAACGGTGCCGTCTTCGACTCGACGATCAACGTCTTCTTCAAGCTGAAGTACGCGAAGCTCTACGACTCGATGCTGGCCACGTCGCTCGGGCCGCTGGACGTGGCGATCGGCGAGATCAGCTGGGCGCTCATCCGCGGCGGGCTGTACTCGGCCGGCTTTCTGGCCGTGATGGCGACGATGGGACTGACCGCGTCGTGGTGGGCGGTGCTGCTGCTGCCGGCCGCATTGCTGATCGCGCTCGGCTTCGCCTCGGTGGGCATGGCGCTGACGTCCTACATGAAAAGCATCCAGGACCTGGATCTCGTCGAGGTGGTCATGCTGCCGCTCTTCCTGTTCAGCGGCACGTTCTACGCGCTGGACGTCTACCCGCGCTGGCTGCAGATCGTGGTCGAGTGCCTGCCGCTGAACCACGGCATCGAGCTGCTGCGCTCGCTCAACGCCGGCGTGCTGGACTGGTCACTGGCCGGGCACGCGCTGTACTTCGTCGGGATGGCCGCGATCGGGATGACCGTCGCCGCGCGGCGACTGAACGTATTGCTCCTGCACTGATTGCTCCTGCTTGACCCACAGGCCCCCGGACCAGTAGGGGGTGCTTCTGAAGGTGTATTACGCGCGGAATACACATTGGGAAGCACCCCTATTCCCCCGGGCCGAAGCTCAGGACGCGACGGCCGAGCGCCGCCAGCGGATGCCGGCCTCGATGAAGCCGTCGATCTCGCCGTCCAGGACCGCCTGCGGGTTGCCGACCTCGTAGTTGGTGCGCAGGTCCTTGACCATCTGGTAGGGGTGCAGGACGTAGCTGCGCATCTGGTTGCCCCACGAGTTGCCGGCGTCCTTGAGCGCGTTCATCGCGCTCTGCTCCTCCTCGCGGCGTCGCTCGAGCAGCTTCGCCTGCAGGACGGCCATCGCCGAGGCGCGGTTCTGGATCTGCGAGCGTTCGTTCTGGCAGCTGACCACGATG
>JAVHVD010000029.1:0-4244 GCA_032160745.1 Pseudonocardiales bacterium | reverse complement strand
GGTCGGCGCGCGGCGAGCTGATCGCCGGCATCATCGCCCTCGCGCTGTTCATCGTCACCGTGGTGGTCCTGCTCTGGATGCTCAACGGCCGGCGCCGCTGGCCGTTCGTCGTGGTACAGCTCGCGGTGCTGGCCGCCGCGGTCGACTTCGTCCTGGACGACACCAAGGGCGGCCGGACCGTGTCGGTCATTCTCGGGCTGGCCGCGGTCGCCGCCCTCGTGTGCGCCTTCGCCCCCGGCTCCTGGACGCACGTCGGCCGGGCCCGACCCACTCGCCGCAAGCCGGCCCTGCCGGCCGGTTCCGCACCCAGCCCGGACGCGGCCCCCACGGCGGCCCGGTTCATCGGACGGCGCCGGCAGCGGGCCAAAGACACCACTCACGTCTAGCGGGACCGACCGGCGGGCACCTACGCTGCTCACAGCTGACACCCAACCATCACCCAGCCGCGATGCTCAGAATGGGCACAGCGCAACCAAAGACGACACCTCGGGGTGACAGCGGAATGAGTGCGGCAACTGTGGCTTCAACCAACATCAAACGGCGGGTCCTCGTCGTCGACGACGAGGAGAACGTGACGCATCTCGTCTCGTCGGCGCTGCGATTCGACGGGTTCGAGACGGTGACCGCGGACAGCGGCACCGCGGCGCTCGCCAAGGTGGCCGAGACCGATCCCGACCTCATCGTTCTCGACGTGATGATGCCCGGGATGGACGGGCTAGGCGTGCTGCAGAACCTCCGCGCCGCCGGCTCGCAGGTGCCGGTGATCTTCCTGACCGCGCGGGACGCGGCGAGCGACCGGATCGTGGGCCTGCGCGCCGGCGCCGACGACTACGTCGTGAAGCCGTTCAGCATCGAGGAGCTGCTCGCGCGCGTACACGCAGTACTGCGCCGCTCAGCGCCGGACGATGCGCGCGACGGACTGCTCAAGGTCGCGGACCTGGAACTGGACGAGAACAGTCACGAGGTCACTCGCGCCGGCGTCGAGGTGCACCTGACCGCGACCGAGTTCGAGCTGCTGCGCTACCTGATGCGCAATGAGCGGGTCGTCCTGTCGAAGACGCAGATCCTCGATCGGGTCTGGAAATACGACTTCCAGGGGCAGTCGAACATCGTCGAGCTCTACATCGGTTACCTGCGCAAGAAGGTCGACAATGTCGAACCCAAGCTCATCCACACCATCCGTGGTGCGGGCTACGTCATCAAGGCGCCGCGCGCGTGACCGCTCTTCCATGAGCGGCCCGGTCGAGTTCGTGCCGCACCAGGTGGCCCCGCGGGCCGAGCCTGCGGGGCCACCGCCCACGTCGGAGGAGACGCTGCCGGAGCCGGCGCCGCGACGGCCGCGGCTTTTCCCGCGCAGCCTCACAGCGCGCATCGCGACCGGCGTCGTCGCGCTGGTCGTGCTTCTGGTGGTCGTCATCGGCGCAGGCACCTATTACGCGTTGCGGTCCTTCCTCAATACGCGCCTGGATCAGCAGCTCCAGGCGACCGCCTCGGGCCAAGGATTGACGAGGTTACTGAACGGCGCCGCCGAGTCGGGTCCCACGCCGTCGCACGTGTGGGCCGTCGCGCTCGACCCGAACACCGGCCAGCAACTCGCCTACCCGCAGGATTCGAGCGGGAATGCCCTGCCGCTCAAGCTGTCCACACCGGCTCGCGTGGTCCTGTCCGAACGGAAGACCACTGCGCCGACCACGGTGACCACGGTCGACGGCGAGACTCTTCGAATCACCACGCGCGATGGCACTGTCGTGTCGGCGAGCGGCCAGCAGCGCCCGGCCATCTTGGTCATCGGACTCAGCACGGACGAGGAACAGAACACCCTCGCGCGGCTGATCGTCCTGGAAGTCGTCATCGGAGGGGCGGCCGTGCTCCTCGCCGTCTTCGCGAGCACCTACGGCGTGCGACGCAGTTTGCGCAATCTGTATCGGGTGACGGGCACGGCACAGGAGGTCGCCGCGGAGCTGTCGCCAACCGGCGCTGGGCTCGACCGGCGGGTGCCGGTGGTCGAGGAGGGTACGGAAGTCGGCCACCTGGCCGAGTCGATGAACACGCTGCTGTCCGCCGTCGAGACCCAGTTCGCGGCGCGGTTGGAGAGCGAGCAGCGCATGCGCCAATTCCTGGCCGACGCCTCGCACGAGCTGCGCACGCCGCTGACGTCCATCCGCGGCTACGCGGAGCTGGCCCGCATGCAGCGCGCGGCCGGTGACATCCAACACGACAACCTCGACCGCATCGAGTCCGAGGGCACCCGCATGTCGCGCCTGGTCGACGATCTGCTGCTGCTCGCGCGCGGGGACGCCGACGAGGCCGTGCCGGCCCAACGGGAGCTGATCGACATCGCTGACGTCCTCGACGACGCCGTCGACGGTGCGCGGGCGGCCTTCCCCGGCCGCGAGATCTCGTTGGCGATCGGCGCCGCCCCGAACGTGGTCGGAGACCGGGATCAGCTCGTGCGGGCCGTGCGCAACCTGGTGACGAACGCCGCCGTCCACACAGCACCTGGCCGGCCGATCAAGATCGACGGGTCTGCCGCCGCCGGCGGGGTGGTGATCACCGTCGTCGACGGCGGGCCCGGTCTGCCGGCCGACCAGGCCGCCCGCGTCTTCGAACGGTTCTGGCGCGCCGACAAGGCGCGTACCCGTGCCCGGGGCGGGTCCGGGCTGGGTATGTCGATCGTCGCCGCCATCGTGCACGCCCACGGGGGATCGGTGCGCTTCGACAGCAGTGTGGAGGGCGGCAGCACCGTCTCCGTGTGGCTTCCGGCGGCCGGTTAGGCGGCGTTCGGCACAATCGACGGCATGCCGCCGTTCGATCCGTCCGATCTCGACCCCGCCATCGGCGCGCGCCTCAAGCGCGACGCCGCCGGGCTGGTGGCCGCCGTGGTGCAGCAGCACGACACCGGCGAGGTCCTGATGGTCGGGTGGATGGACGACGAGGCGCTGCACCGCACGCTGACCACCGGGCGCGCGACGTACTGGTCGCGCTCGCGGCAGTCGTACTGGGTGAAGGGCGAGACGTCCGGGCACGCGCAGCACGTCAGGTCGGTCGCGCTCGATTGCGACGGTGACGCGCTGCTCGTTCGCGTCGACCAGATCGGGCCGGCCTGCCACACCGGCGACCGCAGCTGTTTCGATGCCGACCAGCTGACGGTGAGCGGATGACGGCCGCGCCCATCGGCCGGGCCGATCTCGCGCGGCTGGCCGCGACCCACCGCCTCGTGCCGATCACCCGGACGCTGTTCGCCGACGCCGAGACCCCTGTCGGCGTCTACCGCAAGCTCGCGGCCGGGCGGCCGGGCACTTTCCTGCTCGAGTCGGCCGAGCCCGGCGCCTCGTTCTCCCGCTGGTCGTTCGTCGGCGTGAACGCGGCGGCCTGCCTGTCGGTGATCGACGGTGAGACGTCCTGGACGGGCAACGTGCCGCCCGGCCTGCCGACGACCGGCGACCCGCTGGCCGACCTCGGCGCCGCCTGGCGGGCGGTGAAGGGTCCGCGGCTGCCCGGCCTGCCACCGCTGACCGGGGGATTCGTCGGCTACCTCGGCTACGACGTCGTACGCCGCATCGAACGGCTGCCCGACAAGGCGGTCGACGAGCTGGGCCTGCCGGAACTCACGATGCTGCTCGTCACCGACCTCGCTGCGGTCGATCACCACGAGTGCACGGTCGTCCTCATCGCCAACGCGCTGCTGCAGCCGAACATGAGCGGCGTCGAACTGGACGACGCCTACGCCGACGCGCTGCGCCGACTCGACGCGATGCAGGCCGCGCTCGCCACTCCGTCCGAACCGACGGTGGCGACGATCGGTGTCGCGCCGCCGAAGGAGGCGCTCTCGCGCACACCGGCGGGGGAGTACCAGCCCGCCGTCGAGCAGGCGCTCGAGGCGGTGCGCGCCGGCGAGGTCTTCCAGATCCAGGTCGGGCAGCGCTTCGTCGCCGACACCGAGGCCGATCCGCTGGACGTCTACCGGGTGCTGCGCACGCTCAACCCGTCGCCGTACATGTACTTTCTGCGCACCGCAGACGTGGACATCGTCGGATGCAGTCCCGAGGCGCTGGTGACGGTGAAGGAAGGGCGCGCCGTGCTGCACCCGATCGCGGGCACCCGGCGCCGTGGGGAGACTGCCGAGCAGGACGCCGCGCTGGCCGCCGAACTGGTCGGCGATCCCAAGGAGCAGGCCGAGCACGTCATGCTCGTCGACCTGGCCCGCAACGATCTCGGCCGGGTGTCGGCACCCGGGTCCGTCC
>JAVHVD010000028.1:0-12537 GCA_032160745.1 Pseudonocardiales bacterium | reverse complement strand
ACCGACCATCCGGAGACGCAGTGCAGATCGACACTGATCCGCTCGCTCGGCAGAGCCCGGAATGCCGCCCAGTCCCATCGCCGCTCGACCGCGCCGTCGACGACTACCGTCAACTCCCAGTCGTCCTTCATCACCGCCGGGACGTGGGTCGACACCAGCGGAAGGTCCGGCACGAGGTGCTGTCCGGGCGGCAGCTGTACCTCGACCGACCGACCGCGCCTGGCCGAGCCGTCGAAGATCATCGGACGATCTCCTCCCCATGATTCCCGCGGTAACGGGCTGCTGCCAGGCAACACCCGCGCACGTCCCTGCGTCCAAGACACGTTCGCGCCGGATCGATAACCGCGGCGGCGTCCTGTTTCGACACATCGATCGCCGCTAGCCTGGGGCGCATCGAGCCGCACTGCTCGAGGTGACGGCGCAGGAGGCAGCATGGACCTCGACCTGCGTCTGGTGCGCTACTTCGTCGCCGTGGCCGACGAGCTGCACTTCGGCCGAGCGGCCGCGCGGCTCTACATCAGCCAGCCCGCTCTGTCGAAGCAGATCCGCAAGCTCGAAGAGGACCTGGGCGCCAAGCTGCTGACTCGCGACAGCCGGCACGTCGAGCTGACCGTCCGTGGCCAGCAGTTCTACGCCCAGGCCTGTGAGTTGCTCGCGCTTGCGACGAGCATGCAGCAGCAGCACGACGCCGACGCCGTCCGCATCGCCCATGTCTTCGAGCTCTCGACCAGCCGCGAGGTCGCTGACGAGTTCGGCCGCCGGCACCCCGGCACGCAACTCATCGCCCGCGCGATGGACAGCAAGGGCCAGCTCGACGGGCTGTTGCGCGGGCAGCTCGATGTTGCGATCCTGCGCATCACCGCCGAGATGAAGGCCGCGCATCCCGAGGGTTGGCAGCACCGCGCGCTCCGCCTCGAGCCGATGGTGCTCGTCGGCCGGCCCGGTGATCCGCCGGCGGAGGCGGCGTCGCTGTACGAGCGGCCGCTCGAGGTGTTCGGTGACCCGCCGGGCTCGGGCAGCTACAACGCGCACGGTGACTTCCTCACCGCGTTCGAGCGGGCCGCCGGCGTGAAGATGCGCTGGCTCGGCACGCCGGGCGCGTTCAGCCACTGCCTCGCCCAGCTGACCCACGCCGTCGGTTCGGCCTACGTCCTTGAGTTCGCCAGCTACGGTGACCGGTACCGCAAGGCCGGCATCGCGGTACACCGGCCCGCCGAGCTCTCGCCGCACTACGCCTGGTCGCTCGCGTGGCGGAGCGAGACGCCGTCCGCCCCGACGGCCGCATTGCTCGCGGTGGCCGCCGAGGTGAGTGAGATGAACCGATGGCTGCCCGGCAACCGTATCGTTGAGAGAGAGGCCTGGTTGCCCCCCGACGACCCGGTTCGCGGGGAACTCTTCGCGCAAGCGCGGGCATAGAGAGAAGGTCGCGATGCGCAAGCCCGGACTGGTCGCAGTCGGAACGATCATCGCGTTGGCCGGCCTGGTGTTCTTCCTGCAAGGAGTCGGTGTCCTCAAGGGCAGCTCGATGAGCAATACGACCACCTGGTCGATAGCCGGTCCGATCCTCGCGCTCGTCGGGGTCGCGGTCGCTGCCGTTGGATACCGCGGCCGCTCGCGATGACCGACGTCCGACCCGAGTCGTCGGCGGAGGAGGAGCGCGGGTCGGCGGTCGGGCGGCGCGCCGTGCTCGGCCTGCTCGCTCTGGGCGGGGTCGGTGTGGTCACCGGCAGCCGCATCCAGGACGGGCTGGCCCGCTTCCTCGCGCCGATCCAGAACCGCGACCCGACCGGCCTCACCGGTCTCATCCCGCTCGGCGACACCTTCCGCTACTACTCGGTGACCAGCTCCGTCCCCGGGCGGACGCCGAACGACTACCGGCTCGCCGTATCCGGCCTCGTCGCGCGTTCAGCCACGTACACCTTTGACGAACTCGAGGCCCTGCCGCAGACCAAGCTCACCCGCGAGTTCCAGTGCGTCACCGGCTGGCGGGTGCCCGACGTGCACTGGGTCGGCGTTCGGCTCTCGACGCTGCTGCGCACGGCCCAACCGTCCGCCGCCGCCAAGGCCGTGCGGTTCCGGTCCTTCGACGGGACGTACACCGAGAGCCTGAGGCTGGACGAAGCGATGCGGCCGGACGTCCTCGTGGCGCTGCAGATGCTCGGTGGGCCGGTCACGCACGACCACGGCGGTCCGGTACGCATGTACTGCGGGTCGATGTACGGCTACAAGAGCGCCAAGTGGCTCTCGGGCATCGAGCTCACCCGCGAGCAGATCCCCGGGTACTGGGAGACGCGCGGTTACGACATCGACGGCTCGTACCGGGACTGAGGCGAATCCTCGGTGAGCCCACCCGTCGCGGCGCACGACCTGCACCGGTTCGCGCGCGCCGAACGCATGGTGCACCGCACGACCGCGGTGCTGATGATCGTCTGCATCGTGACTGCGGCGGTCCTCTACAACGGTCAGCTGGCCATCTTGGTCGGCCGTCGCCGCGTGGTCGAGCTCATCCACGTCTATGCCGGCTTCGCGCTGCCGGTGCCGATGTTCCTCGGCCTGGTCTCCGCGGCCTACCGGGCCGACCTGCGCCGGCTCAACCGCTTCACCCGCTCGGACTGGCGCTGGCTGCGCTCGCGCAACCGCCGCGACGGGTCCATCCGGGTGGCCAAGTTCAACGCCGGGCAGAAGACCAACGCCGCTTTGAGCTCAGGCGCGATCCTGGTCCTGCTCGGAACTGGAATCCTCATGTTCTTCCCCCATCTCGCACGGTTGACGTGGCGGACGGGTGCGACGTTCGTCCACGACTGGTTCGCTCTGGCCCTCGGTCTGTTGGTACTCGGACACCTCTTCTTCGCACTCACCGACCCGGAGGCTCGGCGTGGCATGCGCACCGGTCGGGTCAGCGCCACGTGGGCCCGCGAGCAGCACCCGGTGTGGGCGGACGAGGTCGACACAGCGGTCAACCCCGCGCCGGAACCCCGGCCTGAATAGGCCTCAGACGTTGCGAGCGATCTCGAGCTCGACCTGAAACACCACTGCGTACATCGGATGCCTCCTCGTCGTCCCGCCATCCGGTCGGCGGCTAACGCCACTGTCGCCGAGCGACGGAGACCAGGCCAGGTTGCCAACCGGCGAAGGATGTTGGTGCTAGCACGCGGAATCGGCCGTGGCCGAGCGCGACGATGCTGCGTTCGTTGTCGTGCAGGGGGTGGTGGTGGCCGGGGAGTTCACCCAGTCATGGATCGATCGGATCGTCGGGCGGACCGCGCATCGGTGACCGCGTGAGCGGACACGACGGTGCGTGGTCGAAGAAGGAGCAGGCCGGCGTGGCCGGCGCAGACGGCGAGGTCAGGACGAAGTAACTGATCGACGACGACATCCTGAACACCTTCGCCGAACTCGCACGAATCGCGCGCTCGTGAACCGATCCCGTCTGCGTACACGCGGTCATGACAGGTGCGCGTTTGTCCGATGATCTACCGAGTTGTACTGACGCGATCTTGCTTCGGGCCCGCGACAGGGACCTATGGCCCTGCGCCGCACGTTAAATCAGTGTTCACTCTGCGATGCCGCCGTTGCTGTCACTCGCTGCGCTCGGTCGATGTCCGGTCAGTGAGGAGACAGTGTGGCTAGTCGGTGGCGCTCAAACGTGTCGGCGCGGCTGGCACAGCGCAAGGTCATTGCTCCGCTTGCGGTCACCGTCCTGGTAGGCGGGCTCGTCCCCGCCCTTCTGTACGCCTCGACCGCGGACGCCACCGAGACGCCCTCGGCGATCGTCTTCAGCATTCAGCCCGGCGCCGGGGCACCGGACGTGGACCTGTCGCCCCAACCGGTCGTCAAGACCGTCAATTCCAGCGGCGGCACCGTCGCCAGCAGCGACGTCATCAGCGTCGCCCTGACCGGACCGGGCGGCGCCGCGCTCACCAGTGCAGCAGCGTTGACCTGCCCGGACGCCACCGCGAGCAGCGGCGTGGCCACCTTCGCCGGCTGCAAGGTCGACCACGGCGGTTTGTACACCCTCACCGCGACGGACGGCGGCCTCACCGCGACCAGCAGTTCCTTCTTCGTCTCCGGTCCGAGTCAGCTGGAGTTCACCACCGAGCCCAGCGGCGGGACGGCCGGAACCGCCTTCGCCACCCAGCCGGAGGTCACCGTCGCCGACGCCCACGGCGATCCGGTCGCGACGTCAACCGCGCACCTCGTCCTGGGCATCAAGGCGGGGACGGGCGCGCCGGGCGCAGCGCTGAGCTGCACGGCCAACAATGTGGCGGCCACTGCAGGAGTGGTCCATTTCGCCGGCTGCAAGATCGACCGGTCGGGAGCCAACTACAAGCTGGTGGCGATCGACCCCGACGACCAACTGATCTCGCCGCCGAGCAACGAGATCGACGTGACGGCCGGTACCCCGACGCAGCTGTCCTTCGCCCCGCAGCCCGCAGGCGCGGTCGGCGGCGCGGCGTTCGCTACCCAGCCCGTCGTCACCATCCAGGACAGCCAGGGCAACGCCGCGATCGGCAATAGCCACACCGTCACGATGGCGATCAAGTCGGGTACGGGCACGTCGGGCGCCGTGTTGACCTGCCCGTCCGTGGCCGCGGACGACGGCGTCGCCGCGTTCGCCGGCTGCAAGATCGACCGCGCCGGCACGGGGTATGTGCTGGTGGCAACGGACTCGGCCGCGAGCCTGGCCGCCGAGAGCGCGCCGTTCACGGTCGGCGTGGGCAGCGCCGCCAGCGTCTCGTTCACCACTCAGCCCGGCGGCGGCCCCGGCGGAGCACCGTTCACCGACCAGCCGATCGTCAAGATCGCCGACACCGGTGGCAACCCCGTCCCCGGCGGCGTCACCCTCAGCATTGTTCTAGGTACGGGTACGAGCGGCGCGGCGTTGAGCTGTGCCACGAACCCGGCCGCTGCGCCGAGCGGGACGGTCACCTTCGCCGGCTGCGCCATCAACCTCACGGGCAGCGGCTACATACTGCGGGCGACCTCGGGAGCCATCAGCGCCGACAGCGACCCGTTCGACGTGTCCGCGGGCGGGCCGGCCGAACTCGCGTTCACGACTCAGCCCGGTGACGGCACCGGCGGCTCGGCGCTCTCCGCGCAGCCGGTCGTCCGCGTCAAGGACGCCGGCGGAAACTCCGCGGCCGGCGCCGTCACGTTGGCCCTCGCACCAGGCACCGGCACTCCGGGAGCCACCCTGTCCTGCGCGACCAACCCCGTGTCCGGCGTGAACGGAGTCGCGACGTTCTCGGGCTGCAACGTCGACAAGATCGGGACGGGCTACCGCCTGGTCGCGACCTCGGGCACCGCACGGCAGCAGAGCGCCGCGTTCGACGTCACGGTCGGTGCCGCAGCGCAACTGGCCTTCACGACCCAGCCCGGTGGTGGCGCCGGGGGCACGCCGTGGTCGGTGCAGCCGGTGGTCACCGTCCAGGACGCGGGCGGCAACCAGGTGCGGTCCAACAGCGAGTCCATCCATCTGTCGGTGGCGTCGGGGACCGGCTCAGGAAACCTGACCTGTACTGCCGACACGCTCTCGGCCATTCGGGGCGCGGCCCGCTTCGACGGCTGCCGCATCGACCGGACCGCCTCGGCGTACCGGCTCGTCGCCGTAGATTCGGCCGACGACCTCACCACCACGAGCCACGCGTTCGCCGTCACCACCGGGCCGGCCGCCGAGCTCCTCTTCACCGGCCAGCCGGGCGGATCGAGCGCCGGGACTAGCTTCCCCGCCCAGCCTGAGGTCACCGTCGTCGATCGCGGCGGCAACCCCGCAGGTCACGCCACCGTCAGCCTGGCTGTCACGGGAGGCACCGGCGCGGGCGGCTCCCTCGGGTGCAACGCCACTTCGCTGGACGCGGCACCGACCGCGTCGTTCAGCGGCTGCGCCATCAACACGGCCGGGAGCGGTTACACGCTGACGGCGACCGCGGATGACCTGCACACCGAGAGCGCGCCGTTCGCCGTCCTGCTGCCGCCGCCGAGCCCGCTCGGCCAGGCGCCGATGAACGTGCCGTTCGCCCAGACGCTCGGCGGCCGGCTCTACGCCACGAACCCGACGAACGCCACCGACGGCGTGAACACCGCCACCGGCCAGCTCACCTTCTCCCGCACCGACCTCACCGTTGCCGGCATCGGCGCGCCGTTCGTACTCGCGCGGACCTACAACTCGGCCGACACCACCGGTGGATCGTTCGGGCGCGGCTGGACGTCGCTATTCGACCTCAGCGTCACCGTCGCGGCCAACAAGTCGACCGCCACCGTGCGCGGGGAGGACGGCCAGCGCATCGTGTTCACCCCCAACCCCAGCGGCGGCTGGACCGCGCCGCCCGGCGCCCGCTCGTCGCTGGCCTGCAACGCCAACACCTGCACGGTCACCCGGTTCGACGGCTACCGCTTCGACGCGGCGATCAACGGCAAGGTCATCGACTACCTGTCCCCGACCGGCACCGGCCTGAAGTTCGCGTGGAAGGCGGGCAGCGTCGCCGTCACCGTGCAGACCACGGCGAAGACGCCGCTTGTCGTCACCGGCACCCTCGACGCGGCCGGCCGGATCACCCGGGTTGCCTCGCCGACCCGCAGCGTCACCTACACGTACTCGGCCGCCGGTCTGCTCACTGGCGTGACCGACGTCCGGGGCAGGACCTGGACGTACGGCTACTCCGCGAATCGCCTCACCTCCGAGACCGACCCGCTGGGCGCCGTCCGCCTGACCGCGGATTACGACGCAGCCGGGCGCGTCTCGGCGACGATGCACAAGGGCAGCTCGCGGCACGTCGACGACACGTTCGACTGGAGCTCGAACACGGGCACCCGCAAGGTGCTGACCAGCGTCAACGGCACCTTGCAGCGGGAGAGCTATGTCGAGGAGTACGTCGGCAACGTGCTGGTCAAGCAGACGAACCCGCTCGGCGCCGCCATGCGCTACTCCTATGACAGCCGGGTGAACCTCATCGAGATCCAGGACGCCATGGGCTGGGTCCAGGAGTTCTCCTATGACGCGGCCAACAACCTGGTCCGGTCCAGCAGCCCCATCTCTTCGACGTCGGCCGCCGTCATCAGCATGACCTACGACAACACCCACCGTTTGCTGACCTCGAAGGACGCGGACGGCAACACGACCACGCAGGTGTACAACAGCACCGCGCTCGGCTTCGTCCGCCCGCCGGGCGTCACGCCGGGGACGGGCTACACCTACGACGGCGCGTTCAACCTGGCGAAGATCCAGACCTCGGTCGGGCAGCAGGTATTTGCCCACGATGCCGCCGGCAACCTGACCGGCGTGCAGCTGCAGACGCTCAAGGGCGTCTCGCTGAACGGCAAGGGCACGCTAGCCACGTACGACGAGGCCGGCAACCGCCTGACCTCAATCGATCCGCGCGGCAACCTGGCCACGGTCGACCCGGCGTTCCGGTCGACCTGGGTCTACGACAAGGCCGGCAACCCGCTGAGCCAGACGCAGCCCGGGCCGATCACCACGAGCCAGACTTACGACTTCGCCGGTGACCTCAAGACGACGACGAACGCGAAGGGCACGACGACCAACGACTGGGACGAGTCGGGCCGCACGCTCACGATGACCGGGCCGGGCAGCCGGACGGTGACGCAGACCTTCGATCCCTCCGGCAACGTGCTCACGGAGACCGATTCGGCCAGCCACCGCACGACGACGCACCGCTATGACGCCGCGGGTCGCGAGACCAGCACGACCGACCCCGCGGGCGAGGTCAGCGACTACGGCTACGACGTGGAAGGCAACGTCGTGAGCGCGTCCGACAGCCTGGGCAACACGCTCTCGCGCCAGTTCGACAGCCTGAACCGGCAGATCCGGCAGGTGAGCAACGGCGTCGAGACCCGCACCGCGTACGACCCGGCCGGCAACGTCGTCGCGGCCACCGACGCCGGCGGCACCGTGACCCGGGCGACGTGGAACTCGCACGGCCGGATCGCGTCGGTCAAGACGGACGCTGGCACGACCACGTACGCCTACGAGCCCGGAACGGACGAGTTGCTGAGCGTTACCGACGGCAACGGCCACGTGACGTCCTTCGCGTACGACGCCGCGGCCCGTCGCATCTCGTCGTCCAACAACGGCAACGTCACCAAGTACGGCTACGACTTCGCGAGCAACGTCAACTCGACCACTGACCCGGACGGCCGCAACACCGCGATCACGTTCAACGCCCTGAACCGGCCGACAAAGACGGTGTACACCCAAGCCGGCAAGCCGGCGCTGACGGTCACCCAGGGCTACGACGCCTTCGGCCGGCGCACCGCGATGTCTGACGCGCTCGGTGACCACACCTACGCCTACAACGACGCCGGCAACCTCACATCGGCGTCCGTACCCGGAGGTACGTTCAACTACGACTACAGCCATCCGGGCAAGATCGTCGAGACCTACCCGGACGGCACCGTGGTCAAGTACGGCGTCGACGACGCGCAGAAGTTGATGAGCGTCGAGTCCGGCGCACCCGGCACGGACGGTTACGTCAAGGCGTCCTACGTGCGTGACCCCACGCGGCAGACCACGGGGCTCGCGTACAGCAACGGCGTCTTCGAGACCCAGACGCACGACGCCGCCGGCAACGTCCTCGACCAGCAGTTGCGAAACGCCTCCGGGGCGCTCGCCGACGACACCTTCTCCTATGACGCCGGCGGCAATCGACTGACGCAGCGCAACACGGTCGGCGGCACCACCACGGCCAACCGGTACGGCTACGACGCAACCGGTCGACTGACGTCGTTCAAGACGGCATCCGGAGCGGGCACGCTCACCGGCGACGCCACGCCGGCCGTCCCGGCCCCCGCGTCGACACCGGATCCCGCGGACGTGATCAGTGGCGGCGGCGAAATCTCCTCTGCATTCGGTGTCAGCACTTCGGTGAACGCCGCCGACGGCGCGTCGACCGGGTACGGCTACGACGCCGTCGGTAACCGGACGTCGCGCACGGGTCCGTCCCAGGCCACCAGCTTCGACGCCGGTGACCAGGTCGTCGGGCAGACGGGTGCGGGGGCAGCCGCGTGGACACACGACCACGCCGGCAACGTCACCAAGATCGGCGCCAAGACGTTCGGTTACGACGCGGCCGGACGGCTCACGTCCGTGACGGTCGGCGGCTCGACGATCAACTACCAGTACGACGGCGACGGCAACCGCATCGTCAGGACGGCCGGGAGCGCTACCACGAAGTACACGTGGGATCCGTTCGGTGCGCTGCCCCAGCTCGTCCTCGAAAAGAGCGGCGGCGGCGACCTGATCCGCCGCTACATCTACGGCGACGGTCCAGTGGCGATGCAGACACCTACAACCACGTACTTCTTCCACCTCGACCCGATCGGCAGCGTGAACGAGCTGACCAATGCGTCCGGGGACATTGCGGCGGAGTACCACTACGACGCGTTCGGCAATGTCAGCACGACCGGACCCACCCCGCCGACCAACCCCCTGCTGTTCCAGGGCCAGTACTTCGACGCCGACACCGGGCTGTACTACATGCGGGCGCGCTATTACGACCCGCAGAGCGGGCGGTTCCTCGCTCGTGACCCACAGGCGCAAGCCGTCGGGGTTCCCGCGGAGTCGGCGTACGTCTTCGCGAGTAACCGGCCGACCGTGCTCACCGACCCCACCGGGAAGACGACGACAACCGCGGTCGTCTTCCAGGGCAGCAAGACGACGGACGAGGGCAACGCGCTCAACAACACCAATCTCGCCGTGTCCGGCACCAAGCTCGGATTGAAGGGTGTGTCCAAGGGCTTCGGTTACTCGGCCGCCGTGTCTCAGGCCGCCCTGTCGGCCAAGATCGGTGCCGAGCTGGCGCCTGAGGCCGCGGCAGCGGCCAAGGTAGGCGGCAAGATCGCCAAGATCGGCGCCGGACTCGCCGTCGTGGGCGTCCTGCTCCAGATCGCGGTCACCATCCTCGACTGCATGTACGGCGACGCGTACACGTGCGCCGGCTCGGTCGTCGGCACCGTCATCGGCATCGGCTTCACGGTCGGCTGCACGTTCATCTCCTCCGGCCTCGGGGCGGCGGCCTGCGCCTTCGTCGGCGTGGCACTGAGCGTCGGCCTGCAATACATCATCACGAACTTCGGGCCGGACATCGTCGATGGCTTGGTGACGGCAGCCCTGTTCCTTGCCGACGCATTGCCCGCAGTTGGCGCAGCCATCGCGGACACCGCCGAGCTCGTCGGGGACGCGATCGTGTCCGGCTTCAACGACGCGGGAACCGCGATCTCGAGCGGCTTCGACACGGCCATGAAGACCCTGGTTGCGGCGGGCTATGCGGCGGCCGAGCTGGCCACCGTCCTGGCCGATGCGTTCCAGCAGGGGTTCGACGACGCGGTCGCCGGCCTCATCGGGCTCGGATACGCCATCGCCGACATCGCCGAGTCCGCGCTCGCCGCGTTCAACGCGACGGCGGCCGAGTTCGCCGGGCTGCTCAAGGACGGCTTCAACTACACGGCCGGGCAGATCAGCAACGCGCTGTCCAGCGCGTACAACACAGTGGCCGCGGAGACGGCGCAGATCTTGAAGGACATCGGCTTCGCGGTGGGTCAGGTCGCTGACGCGTTGAAGTCGACGTACGACCTGGTGGCCAACCAGACCGCGGCGATCCTCGATGACATCGGCTACGGATTCGGCCAGATCGCCGACGCGTTGGGCTCGGTGTACGCCCAGACCGACAAGCTCGTTGCCCAGGTACTGGCCGGGCTCGGCGCCACGGCCGATCAGGTCATCGTGGCCCTGCGCGACTTCTACGCAGAGGTCGACGCTGCCGCCGCCGCGGCACTGAAGTTCGCCGAGTACGCGGTCAGCGAGATCGCGGGCGCGCTCGACATTGCGTATCACGCGGCGGCCCAGGCCGTCGCGACGATCCTGAAGGGGTTGGCGTACGGCGCAACCGAGATCGCCGGCGCGCTCATTGACGCCTTCAACACGCTCGACGTGCAGGCCGCTCAGATCCTGAAGACAATCGGGTTCGCGCTGCTGGAGGTCGCCGACGCGTTGCGGGACGCCTTCAGCGAGGCGGCCCAGGCCGCCGCGTCGGCGCTGCGCACCATCGGCTACACGGTGGTCCAGGTCGGCACGGCACTGAAGACGGCGTTCACCCAGGTCGCCGCCGCCGCCGCGACGATTCTGCGCGACATCGGCTATGACGTCGTCGCCGTCGCCAACGCGCTGAAGGACGCGTTCACCCAGGCCGCCGACGCAGTCGCGTCGACCTTGAAGAACATTGGGTACCAGGTTGCGGCGGTGGCGAGCGCGCTGAAGGACGCATTCGTGCTCGGCGCTCAGGCGGTGGCCGACTTCCTGTTGGACATCTTCGACCCCAATGCGGTGGCGAGCGCGCTGTCGTCGGTGTTCCTCGAGACGGCCCAGCAGGTGGCCACGATCTTCAAGGCGCTCGGGGAGACCGCCACTCAGATCGCCAACGCCCTGACCAGCGCTTTCAACCAGACCGCGGATGCGGTCGCGTCGATTCTGAAGAGCATCGGCGAGACCGCGGCCGAGATCGCCGGCGTTCTGGAGAACGTGTTCAACCAGGCAGTGAGCGACGTCGCGAATCTGCTGTCCTCGATCGGGTTCAACAACGACACGATCAACGCCATCGGCGGCGCATTCACCAGCTTCGGGCAGGCGGTCGAGGACTGCTTCAGCAGTTTCTTCAGCGATTGCTGACGTACACGGTCATCAGGACACGGCCACGGCTGTCACGTCGTGGTGATGAGGGTGTTCACCCGGATCCCCTTCGGTCCGAGCTCCCTGGAAAGCTCTCCTTGGAGAGTTCGTCAAGGCGGCCTTCGCCTCCACGACTGGTTCGCGCTGGCTCTCGGTCTGCTGGTGCTCGGACACCTCTTCTTCGCACTCACCGACCCGGAGGCTCGGCGCGGCATGCGCTGGTCGGGTCAGCGCCACGTGGGCCCGCGAGCAGCACCCGGTGTGGGCGGACGAGCTCGACACAGCGGTCAACCCCGCGCCGGAACCCCGGCCTGAATAGGCCTCAGACGTCGCGAGCGATCTCGAGCTCGACCTGAAACACCACTGCGTACATCGGATGCCTCCTCGTCGTCCCGTCATCCGGTCGGCGGCTAACGCCACTGTCGCCGAGCGACGGAGACCAGGCCAGGTTGCCAACCGGCGAAGGATGTTGGTGCTAGCACGACGGTGCTGCGCGGTCACGCGCTGCGCTTGCGGGTGCTGCTCAGTCTCTGGGCGAGGCCGGCGATGGCGTAGTGGCGGTCGAGTGGGGTGCCGTCCCAGCGGGTGGTGGCGGCGGTGGGGTGGACGTGGTGATGTTCGTCCTCGATCGGTTCGTCGACGGCTGCGAGCCGGGATGGGTCGCTGTGTTGCAGCAGTTCCCGTCCGTCGGCTCGGTGGATGCGGAATCGGCCGTGGCCGAGCGCGATGATGCTGAGTTCGTTGTCGTGCAGTTCACGGCACGGCCGGGCGACACCATTCGAGCCCCGCTCTTCGTCGGCACCGAGAGCTTCGATCCCCGCCTGGGCTACGCCGTTCCACCAGGGCAATGGGCGGTC
>JAVHVD010000027.1:0-3597 GCA_032160745.1 Pseudonocardiales bacterium | reverse complement strand
CTGCCAGGATTTGCCGCCAGGACACGCATCTGGTTCGCCGACAGAATCGACTGGTTCGCCCAGGTCGCCAGGAACATCGTGATCGCGAACAGGACCAGGTTCGACGAGTCGACGATCATCGCCAAGGACGACACGAGGAGCACCGCGATGAAGATCCCGGATACCGCCAGCGAGCCGACGCGCTCGACGAAGCGACCGGTGAGCGGGGTGACGATGCCGGCGGCCAGGCCGACCACCCCGAACAGTCCGGCGGCGAGAATGCTCCAATTGAACGGCGCTTCCGTGAGGTAGAGCACCATGACGGTCCAGGTCGCGTTGAAGATGGCGAAGACGAAGAACTGCACGAATGACGCTTGCAGCAGCGCCGGGCTGCGCCGCAGCAATCCGACCGTCGCGAGCAGGAGGCGCCCATACCCGGTCGGAGTACCGTCAACCGGGAGCTCGGCGTCGAGCGCGCGACGGAGAAACGGGATAATCGCCAACACCATCGCCGCGAAGATGATGATCACCCAGCGCCATCCGATCGCCTCCACGAGCAGGCTCGAGACGATTCGACCGCCGAAGATCCCGATGAGCAATACGCCGACCAGGGTGCTCGTGGTCGCGGCCCGGCGATCAGCCGGGGCCATCCGAGTCGCCGCGGGGATGAGCACCTGCGCGATATTGGCGACCAGTCCGACGACGAGGAAACCGACGGCGACGCTCACGACCTCCGGGAGCACGGCTGACGCGATCAGGGCAGCGGCGAGGATCAGGGACTGCACGGTGATCTGTTTGCGTGGGTGCGTTCGATCCGAGAGCGGAACCAGCAGAAGAATTCCGAGCGCGTACCCCATCTGCACGGCGGTCGCGACGATGCTGGCGACACCGGAGGCGACCCCGAGATTCGTTGACAGGTCCGTGAGCATGGATTGCGGGAGGTAGATCACGCTCACCGCGATCGCCGCGGTGAGCGAGAACACCAGTAGGCGCGAGGTCCAGGTGCGTTCCATCGGGGCCGTGCTCATTCTGTGCTCCATTCGCGGGCTTTTCTAACTTGTTAGTTATAATTCACACCAGGCCTGGATGTTTCCCGATCTGGCCAGAATTTTCCTGGGAGGATCCGCAAAAATGCCGCATTACGACAGGGCCCAGACGATGAAGCGGATCTATGACGCCGCGGTCGCCGAATTCGCCGCGCAGGGCATCTCGGGCGCACGGGTAGACCGAATCGCCGAGGCGGCGGAGAGTAACAAGGCGCTCATCTACAGCTACTTCGGCAACAAGGAGCAGTTGTTCTCCCAAGTCCTCCAGTACCGTCTCACCGACCTGGCCGAAGCCGTGTCGCTTCGACAGGACGCGGTCGCCGAATACGTTGGTGACCTCTTCGACTTCATGGTCAGGAATCCGGATTATCCGCGCCTCGTCCAGCACGAGGCGGTGCATTTCGCACTGCCGGACGTGCCCCATCGCGATTCCCGCGAGGCCCACTACGCGAGCAAGGTCGCCGCGGTCGCTGGGGCACAAGTTGTCGGGGCGATCGACCCGGTTCTCGATCCTCGGTTCGTCGTCCTCAGCCTGATCGGAATGGTGAGCTGGTTCGTCGCGGCACCGCAGATCACCGAGATGGTCCTGGCCGAATCAGCCGACGACGACGTCGTAGCCGAGTATCGCGCCTACCTGGTCGAGATGGCCCACCGGATGTTGCGGAGCCGGCCGCCCGCATCGGACTGAGGCCGCCCGTGGCTGCGGCATCCTGAAATTTCCGTAAGTAGAAGCTGTGCATTTGCCCTCGCGAGGGGCGCGGGAAACGAATCACCAACCCCGTGCGCACCCACCCTTCAAACCGGAGGATGCCCGCCATTCCGGCCATTGTGCCGACTTTCGACCTTGTGATCAGCACCACGAGCAGGGGATCCGGCGCCGTCGCTCTCGGCGGTTCCCCACGTTCGATTGCATAGAGTCCCAATCGCGAAAGCGAGTGGAGGGACAACTGCATGACGAATAATCACCGCGGCGGATCGAGTCGGTACAACAGAATTAGGTCCGAAGGAGCAGCACCCACTCGCCACGGGCGAGTGGCCACTAGGGGCCCGCTGGCCAACCTGATCAGGATCGCGGCGATGTCACTCGCCGTGCTTGTTGCGGCGACCGTCGCAGTCGGCGGAATCGCCGTCTGGAGTGTCGCGGCAAGCGTGCAGCCAAGCATCCATCTGACCAACGCGAACGGCAAGGCCGTCGCGCCGCCTCCGAATGTCGGAGCGATCTCGGGCGGGGTCAACCTGCTTCTGGTCGGCACCGACACCCGCACTGGACAGGGTGGCGCCTTCGCGACCAAGGCAGAACTTGCCGGGAGTTCCGGGGCGGGGAGCAACGACGTCACGATACTCCTGCACATCGCGGCCGACCACAAGAGTGCGACGGTGATTAGTATCCCGCGTGACCTGATGGTGCCGATTCCGGCCTGCCCGACCTCGTCCGGCGGCACAAGCCCTGCGTCGAGCCTCGCGATGTTCAACACCGGCCTGTCCCGCGGCGGACTGAACTGCGTCGTGCTCACTGCCGAGCAGATGACCGGCCTCACCATCCCGTATGCCGCGGAGATCAGCTTCGACGGTGTCAGCCAGATGTCGGATGCAGTCGGAGGCGTCTCGGTCTGCGTCGCGACCCCGATCAACGACCCGTACACCGGCCTGAACCTGCCGGCCGGACAGCAGACTATCGTCGGCCAGACCGCACTCGAATTCCTGCGGACCCGTCACGGTGTCGGCGACGGAAGCGACCTCGGGCGCATCAGCAACCAGCAGGTCTTCCTGTCCGCGCTCGAACGCAAGGTCACGACTGGTGGCGTGCTCTCGAATCCGATCCAGCTGTACTCCCTCGCCAAGGCTGCGGTGAGCAACATGAGCCTCTCGGACTCGCTCACAAACCCCGCGACACTGGTATCGATCGGAGTCGCACTGAAGAGTGTCGGACTGCCCAACATGGTCTTCCTCCAGTACCCGGCCACGGGCGACCCGGCCAACCCGAACCGAGTGATCCCGCTCGCATCGGCCGCCAACCAACTGGACAGCGCGCTCGTCGCAGACCAGCCCATCCAACTCAGCGGGACGGTCGGTCGCGCAGCCGTGGTGGCGCCGCCAACGACTCCGGCGGCGCCGGCGACCAGCGCCCCGGCCCCGGCTCCCAGCGCTGCGCCATCGTCGTCGGCCCCCGGAGCGGTCGTGCTGCCCCCGTCTGTGACCGGCCAGACTGCGGCCGAGAACACCTGTTCCAAGGGAAACGGATAACCTGGGCCGCGGCTAGCACGACCAGACCTTCGGATGTCGCAGTTGCGGCGGATCGTGTGCGCTGCAACGCGCACTAACCGCCGGAACTGTGACAATCGCTGACTGGGAGCCGGTGTGCAGCTCTACTGGCGCTTGCCGACCACCTCACCGTGAATCTCGCTGGTGAGCTGCTCGATACGCTTGGTCAGCTCGGCGATCTGTTGCGTGAGCGTCGTGTTGTTCGCGAGCTCCTGTTCGGTTGAGACGAAGTCGTGGTCGGCCTTCACCTGCTGGAATGCCGCCTGGCGGTTCTGCCCGATCATCACGAAGGTCGAGAGGAAGATCGCCT
>JAVHVD010000026.1:0-15082 GCA_032160745.1 Pseudonocardiales bacterium | reverse complement strand
GCGGCATCGCCGGCGTTCGTCGGCGACCTGTCACTCGACCCGATGTCGCTGCGCCGCCGGGTGACCATCCGCTCGGGCGCCTCGGCGCTGACCATCGACGACGCGAAGCTCGTCCTGCGGGTGTGGTGGCGGCGCACCGAGATTCCTTGGAGCGACATCGAGGGGTTCGAGCCCCGCTTCGAGGGCGTCGACACCTCGGACAGCGGAGGCCGACTGGTCACCCTCACCCGCGCCGGCGCGCTCGACCTCCCGGCGACGAAGCGGTCGATGGCCGACCTGCGCTACTTGCACGCCCTGCTCGACGCGTATCGGCAGCGCGCGCAGTTGATGGCCGGGCGTTGACCCCGCGCTACTTCGCCGCTTCCCGCCCGCGACGCCGGCGGCCCGGCCGGACGTGCTTGCCCCGGTTGCTGCCACCGGCTCGCGCCTTCGCCGCTGCCGTCCACGACGAGGGCCCGATCAACGGTTTGCGCCGCTTGACGCGGTTGTACCGGAGCCCGGCTCCGATCCGGTCCCGCCAGCCCAGGCGTCGGCGGACGGACTTGCTCAACACCACCTGTGCGCGCCAGGCCGCGTCGGCCTCGCCCGGACCGATCCACGACGTGGGGCTGAACAGCGCAACGTTGGCCGCGTCGCCGATGTAACGCGCCTGGGCGGCCGGCTCCCCGCCGAAGCGCTCGCCGGTCGTCGATGCCACCTCGGCGCTGGTCAGGTACGTGAGGTCGGGCAGCCCCGACTCGGTGAGCACGTCGAGGCTCTCCTGCCATGCCCCGAGCAGCCGTCGCCGTGGATCGCCCGCGCGTCGCCGGCGCCGCGCCCGGACGCGCTTGCGGGCGAGCAGGATGGCCACGATCACCGCAATTATCGCCAGCAGCGCGATCAGCACGACCACGAGCACCGCCGCGACCGACACGCCCTTGTCGTGGGGCGTCGCGCTCTTCGGCGCGACGGCGTGGCCGTTGTTCGAGTGGGTGAGCAGTGCGTTGTTCGAAGGAGTCGGGCTCGGGGTCGGGGATGGGGTGGAGCCGGCGCTCTGCTCCGGCGCCTGGCCCGAGTAGGTGCTCGGTGACGGATCGAGCACCACCCAGCCGAGGCCGCGCACCGGGATCTCCACCCACGTCCACGCGTCGGAGGTGCGCGCGTTGTAGGTGCCCGCGGGCAGGGTTGCCGAACCGGTCGGCGGAGTGAGCCGGAAGCCCGAGACCAGCCGCGCCGGGACGCCCAACTTGCGGGCGAGCAACGCAGTCAGCGTCGCGTACTGCTCGGGAGTTGCCGAGTGCGAACCGCGGATCGAGGCCAGCACGTCCGCGAACGTGGTCCCGCCGGTGTGCGACTTCGATGTGGGCGGCAGCGACGGCAACGGCTTCGGGGTGGGCGTCGCGCGAGGAGTCGTGCGCGCCGCGCTGCGGTGCGGCGTCGTCCTGGCCGCCGACGGGCGGGCCGGCTCGGGCTGCACGAATCGCCCGCCCGAGGCGGACATCGAGGGTCCGGCTGAGCTCGACGGAGGACCCCCTGCGAGCGCCGATTTGGTCCGGAAGTCCTTCGCGACCGCCTGCAGGAAAGGGATCGGCTGATCGCTGGAGGTGCCGGTCTCCTGCGCGAGTGAGGTGATGAGCGTGCCCAACGGAACGGACAGTCCGTTGGGCAACGTCGTGTCGACCGGCGCCGCCGACGTGGCGAGCAGCGCCGTCTTGCCGAGGTCGGTGAAGTTCTTGGCGGCGACCCGGGAGCGCACCGTGTACTGATCCCCGGCGTGCAGCGCGTGCGAGGGAACGATCATTCCGGTGGCGGAGTCGATGTTCACCGACGCCCCGGTGACGCGTTGCGCGCGATTGAGATACGGCATCCACGGCACCGTCGTCATGGCGCCCTCGGCGATCGTGTACTGCTGGGTGACCGTGCGACCGTGCGCTCGCATCGTCGGATCGGCGTCGCTCGGGATCACGCCACCCGAGGGCCGGAACGTGCGGGTGAAGGACCAGCCGTCGCCGTCGTAATAGTCGACGCTGGCGATCGATATGTAATTCGAGGTCGCCTGGTCGGTGCTGAACCGGAACAGCACCGTGCCCTTGTCCTTGGAGTCGGCTGGACGCAGCCCGCCGACGAACGAGACCGGGGTCAGCGGCTGGCTCTGGTCGACCGGCGGCACTCGTGCCGGCGTCACCGGCCGGCCGGTGAACGCCGAGGACTGCCCCAACCCGGCCGCGGCCAGGGCGACGACGATCGACAGCGCGGTGCCGATGGCCAACCCGCGCAGCGGCATGATGCCGTCCGGTTGGCTCGTCTCCGCGCTCTGATCCTGCGCGACCCAGGCCTGGGCGGCGCGCAGCAGGAGCAGCGCGAGGAGCAGCGCCGCGGCCAAGAGCGTGTCGTAGCGTCGCCCGTCCGCGGTGCTGGAGACCGCCCTCACCGTGCCCGCGTAGGCGAGCCCGAAGGTGACCAGCAGGGTGACGTACGGCAGTACCGACTGCCAGCCACGGGCGATGCATTCACCGATGAGCGCCCCGGAGATCCAGCACAACGCCACGGGGGCCACCAGGAGGGTGCGCGGGCTGACGAGCGGCAGCGCGAAGGTGAGGATCTGCGACGGGCCGTGGACGAGGCCGGTGTACAACGCGTCGAAGCCGGCCGGCTGCCGCAAGGTGACGAGCAGTTCGTAGAACACGAACAGCACCAGGTCGATCAGCGCGGTGAGCCAGAGCTTGCGGATGCCGATGCCGACCACGATCAGCGGAGCCAGCACGCTCAGCACCGCTGCTCCGAACAGGGGCAGCGAAATCACCGCCGACGGGAACGCCCGCAGCCAGGGCGCGCTGGCCAGCGCACATGCGATCAGGGACAGGGGGAGCAACGCGTAAGGGATCGCACGTCTCATGGGTGCACCTGCAGGTTCCACGCGGCACAGACGGCGTCCGCGTCCTTGCCGACGATGACCCGCACACCCGGGAAGTCGATCGGCGGCCGCTGCTCGATGTCGAGGGAGATCACCACGAGGCGGTCGAAGCGCCGGCGCAGCGCGGCGACGTAGGGCAGATCGGCGGGGTCGAGTTCACCGGTGACCACGACCAGCGACGTGCCGCCCCGCGTCCGACGCAGCGTCAACAGGTGCGGCTGCAGCGAACCCTCGGCATCTGCTTCGACGCCGGTCATGTGGTCGATGAGCGCCGTGACGTCGCGGACCCGTGGCCCGCCGACGACGGTGCCGTCGGTGAGTCGCAGCTCGACCGGTGCCTTGTTCACCGCGGACGCCACGAGCACGGACGCGGCGACGTCGACCGCCTGCTCGAACGACTCCTCGGTGTAGAGGCTCGGGCGCTGGTCGAAGAGCACCACCGAGTACGGCTGCGAGGTGTCGACGTTGTGCTTCACGAGCAGCTTCCCGGCCCGCGCCGACGACCGCCAGTGCACCAGTCGCAGGTCGTCGCCCGCGACGTACTCGCGCAGCCGGTGGAAGGTGATGTTGCCCTGCGGCGAGGTGTCCGACGACGGGCCCTCGAGGTGGCGCGTCTGGCCGGTGGGCAGCGGGCGGAACCCGAGCACCCGTGGGTACACCCAGATGCGTTCGGCCCGGCCGTGCTTGCGCGACATCCGGAACAGCTCGAACGAGTCGCGCCGGGTGACCTCGACCGGCTGCACATCGAAGATGCCGCGCTGCGTGGTGGGCAGCCGGTAGGCGCGGGTACCGCGTTCGCCGCCGCGCAGCTTGGGGATCACCGTGCGGACCCGCTGCGACCCGAACGGTTGGGTGGCCACCGCGACGGGCACCGTGCGGCGGCCGCGGTTGGCGAAGGTCAGGAAGGCGATGGCGGGGGAGCCCTTCGGCACCCGCGGCGGCTGGATCTCCCGGTCGATGACCAGTCGGGACGGGCGGGCGACGGCGGCGAAGCCGAGCACGACTACCGCGAGCAGACCCAGCCCGAGCAGGTCGAAGGACAACCAGTCGAGGGTGAGGCCCGTCGCCAGCGCCGCGACGCCGGCCAGCAGCGCGCCGAGTCCGAACAGGGTCATCGGCGCCGCGCCTAGGCCGGCACGGCGCGCGGAACGGGCACGGACTGCACGGCCCGGGCAATCAGTTCGGTGCCGGTGCGGCCCTGCAGCTCGGCGTCCGGCTGCAGGATCACCCGGTGAGCCAGCACGACCGGAGCCATCGTCTTGACGTCTTCGGGTGTGACGAACGGCCGGCCCGCCGCTGCGGCACACGCCCGGGCGGCGCGCAACAGCGCCAGGCTGCCGCGTGGCGAGACGCCCAGTCGCAGCTCGGACATCGACCGGGTGGCGGTGGCGATGGCGACGATGTACTGCTCGAGCGCCGGAGCGATCTCGACCTGTTTGACGACCTCGATCATCGCCACGACGTCCTGCGCGGTGAGCACCGGCGTGAGGTGCGCGACGGTCGAGCCCATCTTCTGGGCGCGCAGGATTTCCGCCTCGGCATCGGCGGTCGGGTAGCCGACGGTCAGCTTCATCAGGAAGCGGTCGAGTTGCGCCTCGGGCAGGACGTAGGTGCCCTCCATGTCGATCGGGTTCTGCGTCGCGACGACCATGAACGGGCGCGACATCTGGTGTTCGACACCGTCGGCCGTCAACGTCCCTTCCTCCATGACCTCGAGGAGTGCGGACTGGGTCTTGGGCGAGGCCCGGTTGATCTCGTCGCCGAGCACGATGTTGGCGAACACCGGTCCGGGCTTGAACTCGAACTCGCCGTGCTGCTGGTTGTAGATCGCCACACCGGTGACGTCGGAGGGCAGCAGGTCGGGGGTGAACTGGATGCGGTGCCACACCAGCGAGATGGACGAGGCCAGCGCCCGGGCCAGTGAGGTCTTGCCCGTCCCCGGAACGTCCTCGAGCAGCAGGTGACCCTCGGCGAGCAGACACACGACGGCATTGCGCACGACCTCGGGCTTGCCCTGGATGACGTAGCCCATGTTGTGGCAGAGCCGGTCGACGTCGTGCGCCACGCGGGTGATGCCGTCGGCGGGACTGCTCAAGACTTCACTTCTCCTCGGGTCGGTTCGTTCGGATCACGTTGGCGGCGTGCCCATGACGGTGTAGCTGTATGTGCCGGTCTGGCCGTAGTTGGGATCGGTGAAGGAGATGTCGACCGTGTAGACGGACGCGGTCCCGTCGGTCGCGGTCGGTGGGCACGTTGTCAGGTCGACGTCTATTCGCGCCGACGACGTGGCCGGATTGTCGTTCTCGGTTGCGCACACCGTCGCGCCGGACTTCACCGTCTCCGTCCATTCCAACGGCGCGAGCGAGGCCGCGTCCTCCGACCCCGTGTAGGTGAGGTCCACCTGCGGCAGCTGGGGGTTGGTGTTCCACGCCGCGGTGAAGGAGATCTTCGCGGGATCGACCGGCTGCGGAGCGGTGCCGCCGACGGCGACGGTGAAGTGCGCCTGCCCGAGGACGAAGTACCGGTAGCTGATGTCGACGGTGAACGGTCCACCCGCCTTCACGCAGCTCTTGTCGACGTCGATCGTCGTGGGCGGCGGGTCCGTGGCGCTGCCGCAGTCGGAATCGCTGGGGTTCGACACCGTCATCTGCCAGTTGCTAGCACCGGACAGCGGGTCGCCGCCGTGGTAAGCGACCACGATCTGCGGCTGGCCGGTCGTGCCGGCCCACTGCGCGGTGAAGTCGCTGTCGGTCGAGGTGAGCGACGGCGGCGGGATGGTGAAGGTCGAGGAACTCACGGCGTGCGAATAGCCGGCTCCGTACAGCGGCGGATCGGTCGCCGTCCGCGAGTCCTGCGCGAGCTGGATCGTCACCTGGCAGTCGTCGCCGTTCGTGTCGACTCGACTGATGCTGAACGTCAGGTCGTCGCCCGGCGCAACATCCGACCGTTCGAGGGGGTTGCCCGTGTTCCCGCACCGGACCTGGCTGTTGACCAGCGCGAAGGTCTCCCCGTGGGTGTTCGTGCCGACCGGGAAGCCGAACTTCACGTGCAGTGTGCCGGACACGCCGGCGGGCGCGTCGAACGTCACCGCGCTGATGTTCACCTCCGGCCATTCGGCGACGGCCGGCACCACGTCCTCCGGCCCGACTGTCATGACGACGGTGGAGTGCCGCGGCGGGCTGGCGAGCACCTTCACCTGGTAGCGGTGACCGGCGCGGATACCCGGCAGCGCCACCGACGCATCGGTGGTGGGGCCGCGCTGGCTCGTCACCGACCCCTCGCTCAACAGCTGGTAGGTGAGCGTTCCGCCCACGCCGCCGAGGTCATGGACCTGACCGTGCGCGAACTTGACAGTGACGGTCGTGGATGTCGTGTCGTCGCTGCTGCTCGTCGCGGGCGGCGAACTCGCCGCCACGCTGAGCGCGCCCTGCACCGGCGGGGTCCAGCTGTAGACGCACGCGCTCTTGGCCGAGGGGGTGCCCGCCTGGCCGGCGTCGCCGGTGCCCTGCACCTGGAACTGCAATCCGCGGCCGAGCAGGTCGTCGTTGCCACGATAGGTCGCGGGCGGCTGTCGTCGCGCCGTGGGATCGGCGGTCACCGTCATCGGCGTCGGTGGGCTGGACACGCCGCGCTCGTCGCAGTAGCTGGGCGTGACCGTCCAGCTCTGGGCCGGGACGCAGCCCTCGCTGATGCCGCCGCACGAGTTCCAGCTGACGTGCCAGTTGCCTGAGGCGTCGGCGCTGACGGCCAGCCCGCTCGGGGCCGCCGGCCCCTCGCGCCCGGTGGTGATCCGGACCGGGACGGAGGGAGTGCCCTCGCCGTTGATGAAGGCGGTCACCGTGATCTCGTACTGGGTCGAGGGGAAGAGTCCGCTCAGGTTCGTGCCGGTCTGGGACTGGATACGTACCGACGACGGCGGTTGCGGCGCGTCGTTGCTGATCAGTTTGACGCTGACCAGATACGTCGACGGATAGCAGTCCTGATTGTCGAGCAGCGGGTAGTTCCAGTTCAGCGCCACCGTGCGGGAACCGGGCACCGCCGAGGTGATCACCGGGATGTGCGGCTTCTGCTTCGCCGTCTTGCAGTCGATCTTGTTGTTGATGGACTGGTTGTTCTGAGGCTTCGGCTTCGGCTCGCCGGGTTGCGGGGTCTTGCCCGGCTGCTGATTGGGGTTGACGGTGCTCTTGGTCAGCGCCTCGGCCCCGCCGGCGGCGTTGATCGTGACCGCCGAGCTCTTCGCGATCTGCTCCGGCTTGCGGCTGCCATCGGCGAACAGGATCAGCGCGTTGGCGTGGCTGGCGGAGTTGAACACCACGCGCGAGCCTCGAGAGATGGCGTAGGCGTCGGAGAAGTCGGTCTGCTCGACCACTCGACCGCCGAGCGAGCTGAGGGGGTACGTCGACGCGCCGGGAACGCTCTGGACCTTGCCGTCGTAGCCGATGCGAAGGATCTGCCCGGTGCTCCGGTCGATCGCGTACAGGGCGCCGTGGCTTGCGGCCGGCGGCGCCGGCGTCGCGTCGCCCGGCACCCCGTCCAGCAGCTTGGGCGCCCGTAACCCGGAGCCGTCCGCGTCGACCGACACGACGCTCCAGCCGTCCGTGCCGTGCAGCAGGAAGGCGAGCACCCCCTGACCGCCGGTCGTGGGCAGCACCGTGTCGACGCCGGCCGGTGCTCTGTAGGTGAGGGTCTGCGGGTCGGCGCCCGGGGGGAACACGCGGATGCGATCGTCGGAAGCGACGGCCGCGACGGTCGGGCCGCTGCCGTCGCGCCCGGTCGTCGCAGTGCCGATAGCGGCCGGACCGTCGACCGATCCGTGGTCGGACGAAGTCAGCTCGGCGCCGGCGCTGCTGTCGGCCGGCACGGTGAGCTGCCGGATGGTCCGAGGTCCGGTGCCGGCCGTGCCGCCGACGAGCAGCCACAGGTCGCCGTCGGCCGCCGCCGCGGCCCCAGCCGCCGTGCTGCCTGCATCGGTCATCGACGCGCTGGCTCGGGGCCGGACGCTCCGGGTCGCGTTGATCGCCGATTCCACAGTGGGCTGGTTCACCAGGTAGACGTCCGTGCCGCCGGTCGGAGCGGTACGCACGATGTAGGCCTGGCCGTTGCCGGCGGCGACCCCGAACGACGAGGACTCGCCCGCCCGCGTCGCCAGCGGGACGCCGCCGTCGTGCTTCACCACGAACCCGCTGTTGTCCACCATGTTGAACTCGCCGCTTGCCTGGTTGAGCAGCAGCGTCCGGCCGTCCAACGGGACGACGCCCAGCGGCTGGGTGCCGGTGATCCCAACCTGCTTGTCCGCACCCAGCAGGCGCAGCGTCGGCTTGCCGCTCGCCAGGTCGACGGCCACCGGGGATTTCTGATCGGCGAGGAAAAGCGAACCGTGGAACAGGCTGAAGCTCCGGGCCTTCTCCGGACGGATGAGATAGGACGCCACGGCCACCGCGCCGGCGGCGAGGACGAGGACGACGATCAGCGCGATGGTCTGGCGCAGGGTCGACGTCAGGCCGGGTGTGGCGGCCGGGTCGGCGCGGAAGGCCGACGGGTTCTGCCAGCGCGCTGTCACGCAACCTCCTCGCTGCCCGTTGTGTCCGCTTGGTGTGCGTTCGGGACCGACCGAACGAACCGGCGTTCCAGCGGATTCGATCCGTACGAACGCCGCAAAGAGCGTATACGAGGAAGGCGATAATTCACCCGGGCCTTACAAGTGCGATTGAACCCGCCCGGTGGGTCCCCGGTTCGGGGCAGGAACTATTCTGCGAGAGAAGCCCTACCGAAATCCGACACTGCATGTGCGAAGAGCCTGGAGGCAGCGTGACGACCACTGCCGAACCCACTCCGGCTGGCCTGCCGGATCCGGTCGCCCCCCGGCCGATCGTCGCGCGCCCCTTCCCGGAGCATTCGGCGGCCAAGGGTTCGATGCTCGGTCAGATCCTGCGTACGACCGATCCCAAGATGATCGGTCGGATGTATCTGACCACCTCGCTGTTCTTCTTCGCCCTCGGCGGCGTGATGGCGTTGATCATGCGGCTCGAGCTCGCCCGGCCGGGACGTCAGCTGCTGTCGCAGGAGCAGTACAACCAGCTGTTCACGATGCACGGCACGATCATGTTGCTGTTCTTCGCGACGCCGATCCTGTTCGCCTTTGCCAACCTGGTGCTCCCGCTGCAGATCGGCTCGCCGGACGTCGCCTTCCCTCGGTTGAACGCCTTCTCCTACTGGCTGTACCTTTTCGGCGCAGTCACCGCCAACGTCGGCTTCTTCACGCCGAACGGCGCGGCCGACTTCGGCTGGTACGCCTACTCGCCGCTGACCAATGCGGTGAACTCGCCCGGGGTCGGCGCCGACCTGTGGATCCTCGGTCTCGCGATCTCCGGCCTCGGCACCATCCTCGGTGGCGTCAACATGGTCACCACGGTGATCACGCTGCGCGCGCCCGGTATGACGATGTTCCGGATGCCGATCTTCACCTGGAACATCCTGGTCACCAGCCTGCTCATCCTGCTGGCGTTCCCGATCCTCACGGCCGCGCTGCTCGTCCTCTATGCCGACCGACATCTGCATTCAGTTGTCTTCGAGCCGAACAACGGCGGCGCCATCCTGTGGCAGCACCTGTTCTGGTTCTTCGGCCATCCCGAGGTCTACATCGTGGCCTTGCCGTTCTTCGGCATCATCACCGAGGTCATCCCGGTCTTCAGCCGCAAGCCGTTGTTCGGCTACAAGGGCATGGTGTTGGCGACGTTGTCCATCGCCGCCCTGTCGCTGACCGTGTGGGCGCACCACATGTTCACAACAGGAGCCGTCCTACTCCCGTTCTTCAGTGTCATGACGTTCTTGATCGCTGTGCCCACCGGCATCAAGTTCTTCAACTGGATCGGTTCCATGTGGGGTGGCGCGGTCACCTTCGAGACACCGATGATCTTCGCGGTCGGCTTCCTGGTGACATTCCTCTTCGGTGGCCTCACCGGTGTGCTGCTGGCCAGCCCGCCGATCGACTTCCACGTCGCCGACTCGTACTTCGTCGTCGCGCATTTCCACTACGTGCTGTTCGGGACGATCGTGTTCGCGGTGTATTCGGGGATCTACTTCTGGTTCCCCAAGTTCGTCGGCCGGTACCTGGACGAGCGGCTCGGCAAGCTGCACTTCTGGATGACGTTCATCGGCTTTCACATGACGTTCCTCGTCCAGCACTGGCTGGGCGCCAAGGGCATGCCGCGGCGTTACGTCGACTACCTGCCGACCGACGGCTTCACGTTCCTCAACACGTTCTCGACGATCGGTTCGCTGGTGCTGGGCGCGTCATTGATTCCGTTCGTGTGGAACATGTACCGCTCCTACCGCTTCGGCGAGATCGTCGTCGCCGACGATCCGTGGGGCTTCGGCAACTCGCTCGAGTGGGCGACGTCCAGCCCGCCTCCGCGGCACAACTTCACCTCGATCCCGCGGATCCGGTCCGAGCGGCCGGCGTTCGAGGCGCACTACCCGCACCTGCTCGAACGGCTCGAGCGCGAGGCGCATGCGGGCGGGCGGAAGAGCAACCCCGAGGGCCAGCCGGTCTCGGCGGCGATCGGCTCCGCCGGAGCGCGGCAGGGCCAGCGGGACGTCGACCCCTCGTAGCCCGGTGCGGTCGCTTCGTGCGGCCGATGGGTCAACCCATGGAACCGACTTCGGTGCTTGCCACCATCTCCGGCCGTGATCGTCCGGGGGTGACCGCCTCGTTCTTCGCCGCCCTGGCGGCGCATGACGTCGACGTGCGCGACGTCGAGCAGGTGGTCATCCGCGATCGCTTGATCCTTGCCGTGCTCTTCGATCTGCGCGGCGACTCCCGAGCTCTACGCAGCTCGGTGACCCAGGCGGCGCGCGCGCTGGGTATGGAGAGCGAGGTGACGGTTGCCGAGGAGACGACGCAGCCCCGACCGCCCGATCGGGTCAGCCGCAGTCATGTGATCGTCATCGGCCGCCCGCTTCGCCCGGGTGCGTTGAGCCAGGTCGCGCAGCGGATCACCGATGTCGGTGCGAACATCGAGACGGTTACCCAACTCTCGACCGAGCCGGCGGCCAGCCTCGAGATGATCGTCCGCGCGCCCGATCCGGTCGAACTCCGCGCGAAGCTGGTGCAGGCGGCCGAGGACACCGGACTGGACATCGCCGTCGAGCCGGCCGGGTTGCGGCGTCGATCCAAGCGGCTCGTCGTGCTGGACGTCGACTCGACGCTCATCCAGGACGAGGCGATCGATGTGCTGGCGGCACGGGCCGGCGTGGGCGACGAGGTGGCGGCCATCACCGAACGAGCGATGTCCGGGCAGCTCGACTTCGCGGCGTCTCTGCGCGCCCGGGTTTCGCTGTTGGCCGGTCTCACGACTGCTGACCTCCATGCGGTCCGCGACGATCTGCGGCTCACGCCGGGCGCGCGGACGTTCGTGCGGACGCTGCGGCGGGTCGGCTACCACGTCGGCGTGGTCAGCGGTGGCTTCACGTTCGTCACCGATCGCTTCGAGCGTGAGTTGGAGCTGGACTTCGCCGCGGCCAACGAGCTCGAGGTGGTGGACGGCGTGGTGACCGGCCGGATCCTCGGCCCGATCGTCGACCGGCCCGGCAAGGCGACGGCCCTGCGCCGGTTCGCCGAGAAGTTCGGCGTCCCGCTGTCGCAGACGGTGGCGGTGGGCGACGGCGCGAATGACATCGACATGCTCGAGGCGGCCGGCCTGGGCGTGGCGTTCAATGCCAAGTCGGCGCTGCGCGACGCGGCCGACACGACCGTGAACCTGCCCTACCTGGACACGGTGCTCTTCGTCCTCGGGATCTCCGGCGACGACGTCCGGGAAGCGGCAGAGCCGAGCGACTGAACCGCCGCGGTCACCCGCGGCGCAGCCCAGCAAGGGCGCCCGCCGCCGCGAGCAGGAAACCGCCGATCGCGAGATAGAACCCGACCGTGGCGTGCTTGAGGTATTCGCCGTATGCACCCTCGGCGGTGAACTTGATCGCGAGAAACGTGAGCGCCATGCCCAGCACGCCGATCACCGCGCTCAGCGCCCGGACGCCGTTCCCCGTCGCCCGGGAGAGGTTCGCCACCAGGGCGGTGACCACCGCGGCGATCAACAGCGCCCAGCCCAGCCAACCGAAGTAGGCCTTGGACAACGCCGCCACGTGATCGCCGTTGCTGTCGAGCAGCTCCCGGATGTCGGCGAACCGTGCCGGCCCGAGATCGGACAGCCAGGTCACCGCGGTGAACGACACCAGCAGCAGGACGGCGCCGGAAAGGGCCAGGGCTGAACCCAGCAACCCGGGTCGCACGCGCGGTCGTTCTCGAGCGGGCGGCCGGAGGCTCTCCGACGTCATGCCCGAGAATGTACCGAGTACGGGTGGCGGCTACCGGCGCACCGCCGTGCGTCGGTAGCCGATCCCTGCTCCGATCGCGAGAAGCACGAATCCGGCGAGCGCGACGTAGAACCCCTCGCGGGCGTCGTCCAGGTAATCGGAGAGTCCCCGGGGCCCCTGGGCGGTCAGCTTGATGGCGAAGAGCGTGACCACGGCGGATCCGAGGCCCAGGACCACGCCCAACCCGCGCAGCGCCGCAGTGGCGCCGGACGGGGCGTTCGCGACGATCGCGACGATCGCGGTGACCGCCAGCATCACCCAGGCCACCCAACCGAAGTAGGCGTCGGCCAGGTCGGCGACGGCGCTGGACGGCGCCGAGCCGATGACGTCGTGGATGTCGGAGAACTTGCTTCCGCTGTCGTTGAACCAGTTGAGCGCGGTGAAGGCGACGATCACCGCGACCGCGCCGAGCGCGGCGACGGCTGCTCCGACGACGCCGAACGCCGGCTGGGCCCGACCGCCGTTCGGATCCGCCGGCGGCCCGTAGCCACCGCCGCCGTACTGCGGCTGCCCGCCTCCCTGCGGCCCGTACCCCTGCGGCTGCGGCTGCCCGTACTGCGGCTGACCGTACTGCTGCCCGTACTGCGGCTGCCCGGGCTGCTGCCCGTATTGCGGCTGGCCCGGCTGCTGCCCGTACTGCGGCTGCCCGGGCTGCTGGCCGTATTGCGGCTGGCCGGGCTGCTGGCCGTACTGCGGCGGTTCAGGCTGGTCCCCGTAGTTCCCCGTCGTCATGGGCGACAACGTAGCTTGCGGAACCCGTTTCGGTAAGAGCGCGGCGTGAGGTGGCTGAGGATCAGGCCGTGGGGTGCCTTTCCCCGCAGCTGGTCGGTTGCGCAGGTCCGAACCGGTCAGTTCCGGGGAAAGGCGCGTCCGAACGCGGTCACACCCGGACGATCGGCTCCCCGGTCAACCGCACACCGGCATCGCGCATCGCTTCGATAGCGGAGTCCACGGTGGCGGCGGCAACGCCCGCCGTGAGGTCGAGACGCACCGCGGTCGAAAAGCCCAGCCGGATGGCGTCCAACGCCGTCGCCCGGATGCAGTGGTCGGTGGCGATGCCCATGATCTCGACACTGTCGACATCCCTGCTCCGCAACCAGTCGGCCAGCGACTCGCCGTCGCTCACACCCTCGAAGCCGGAGTACGCGGCCGCGTACTCGCCCTTGTCGAACACGGCCTCGATGCGCGTCGTGTGCAGGCCCGGATGCAGCGCGACACCGGACGTGCCGACCACGCAGTGCGGCGGCCAGGTATCGACGAAGTCGGGGGAGACGCCGAAATGGTCGCCCGGGTCGATGTGGTGATCGCGGGTCGCCACCACGTACTCGTAGCCGCCGTCGTCGATCCGGTCGGTGACGGCGTGCGCCACCTCGGCGCCGCCCGCGACGGCGAGGGACCCGCCCTCGCAGAAATCGTTCTGCACGTCGACCACGATGATCGCCAAGGCCATGCTGGCACGGTACCCGGCGCCGTAACCGCCTCAGCGCGGCGAGTCGAGCCGGGTCGGGATGGCGGGTTCGCCGCGGGACAGCTTGAGCCCGTCCCAGGGCAGCGTTACCGTGGCCGCCCGCAGGTGCTCACGCGACTCAGCCAGGGTGGGCAGGTCGGGGACCCGCTCGCCCGCCCGCAGCAGGGGCCGCTGCAACGGCCGTTCGCCCTCGGCGGGCTCGATGCCCGGCCGGGTGGACACGATCTCCTCGACCGCCGTGCCGGTCGGCTTGTGGGCCCGTAGGGCCGTCTTGCGCCCCCCATGGCTTTCCTTGTGCTCCGAACGCTTGGCGACGGGGTGCCCGTCCACCTCGACAAGCTTGTAGACCATCCCGGCGGTCGGCGCGCCCGATCCGGTGACCACTGCAGTGCCGGCGCCGTAGGAATCGACCGGTGTCGCGGCCAGCGCAGCGATCGAGAACTCGTCGAGGTCGCCGCTGACGACGATCTTCGTGCCGGTCGCCCCCAGCTCGTCGAGCTGGGCCCGTGCATGGTTGGCGAGGACGCCGAGATCGCCGGAATCGATCCGGACGGCGCCGAGCGACGGCCCCGCTACCTCGACGGCCAGCTCAATGCCTCGAGTGATGTCGTAGGTGTCGACCAGCAGCGTCGTGCCGGCCCCCATCGAGCTCACCTGGGCCGCGAAGGCCGACCGCTCGTCGTCGTGCAACAGGGTGAACGCGTGTGCCGCGGTGCCGGCCGTCGGCACGCCGTAGCGCCGCGCCGCCTCGAGGTTGGACGTGGATGCGAAGCCGGCGAGGTACGCGGCCCGGGCCGCGGCGACCGCGGCCTGCTCGTGCGTGCGGCGCGAGCCCATCTCGATGATCGGGCGGCCGGCGGCCGCAGTGACCATTCGCGCCGCGGCCGATGCGACGGCGCAGTCGTGGTTGAGGATCGACAGCACCAGCGTCTCGAGGATCACCGCGTCCGCGAAGCTGCCGGTGACGGTCAGGACGGGGGAGTACGGGAAGTACAGCTCGCCCTCGGGATAGCCGTCGATGTCGCCACCGAACCGGTAGGTCGTGAGGTGCTGCGCCGTGGTGTCGTCGATGACTCGGCTGCCGAGCAACAGCTCGACCGTCGCGGGGTCGAAGGTGAACTCGGCGATCGCGTCCAGCACCCGTGCCGTGCCGGCCACGACCCCGTAGCGGCGGCCCTCCGGCAGGCGCCGGGCGAACACTTCGAAGGAGCACCGGCGCTCCGCGGTCCCGTCCCGCAGGGCCGAGCCGAGCATGGTCAGCTCGTAGCGGTCGGTGAGCAACGCCGTCGTCACGGTGCCACCGCCCGCGGTCCGATCGCGGCACCCGCGGCCGCGGCGAGGTATCCGAC
>JAVHVD010000025.1:0-11303 GCA_032160745.1 Pseudonocardiales bacterium | reverse complement strand
ACGTACACCACGCCGGGCGAGGCCAGGCCGGGAGCGATCCCGCTCGCCTCGGCGATGCGCGCATCGGCGATCCGGAACACCGGACGAGCGATGGCGACCGACGCGCCGGTCGGTGGAGCGGTCGCGCTCATCAGGACGCCGGCGCCCAGCAGCACAGTGGCAGCGGACCTGCGTCGGTGCCGGGTCACCCGCCGCCGCTCATCGGCGCCGACGAGCCCGCTTCGCCTGCGCATCGAGTGGCGTATCGCGTCGCTGGGCAGCACGGCGGTCGGAATCGTCCTGACCGGCGTGCTGTTCCGGCGCCGGACGACCTGGGATCCGACCGCGGTCATTGACCGGCGACGGCGTACCGGGCCTCGACCTCGACCTTGATCGGTTCCCACCAGGCGCGGTTCGCGGTGTACCAAGCCACGGTCTGCTCCAGTCCGGCGGGCAGATCGCGGTACTGCGGCTCCCAACCGAGTTCGGTGCGCAGCTTCGTCGCGTCGATGGCGTACCGCAGGTCGTGCCCGGCGCGGTCGGTGACGTGGTCGTACCAGTCGCTCGGCCGGCCCATCAGTTCGAGGATGATCTCGAGCACCGCGCGGTTGGTCTGCTCACCGTCGGCGCCGATCAGGTACGTCTCGCCGATCCGGCCACGGTCGATGATCGCCCACACTGCGTCGTTGTGGTCGTCGACGTGGATCCAGTCCCGGACGTTCGCGCCGGCGCCGTAGAGCTTGGGGCGAAGACCGGCCAGTACGTTGGTGATCTGCCGCGGGATGAACTTCTCGATGTGCTGGTACGGGCCGTAGTTGTTCGAACAGTTCGAGATGGTCGCCGCGACTCCGAAGGAGCGGACCCAGGCACGGACGAGCAGGTCCGAACCCGCCTTCGTCGAGCTGTACGGGCTCGACGGGTTGTAGGGGGTCTCCGGCGTGAATTTGGCCGGGTCGTCCAGCTCGAGGTCGCCGTAGACCTCGTCGGTGGAGATGTGATGCAGCCGCACCCCGTGCCGGCGCACGGCCTCCAGGATCGTGAACGTGCCCACCAGGTTGGTGCGCACGAACGGCTCCGGGTCGCGCAGCGAGTTGTCGTTGTGCGATTCGGCGGCGAAGTGCACCACGAGATCGGCCTCGGCGACCAATCTGTCGACCACGTCCCGGTCGGCGACGTCGCCCTCAACGAGGTCGATCCGGTCACGGACCGCTTCGAGGCTCGAGACGTTGGCCGCGTAGGTCAACGCGTCGAGGACGGTGACCTGCGCGTCCGGTCGCTGTTGCACCGTGCGGTGGACGAAGTTGGCGCCGATGAACCCGGCGCCACCGGTCACGAGGATGCGCAACACGTCTCCAACATCTGTCGAGTCAGCCAGAACCCCGAGCCTATCCGCGCGCCGAGTTCGGGGCCGGGTCAGCGGCGGGTGGCTCCGCGTGCGAGCAGCACCGCCGCGGCGTCCTCGAGGACGGCTCCGGGCAGGTCACGTCCGGTGCGGGCGGCCGCTGTTGAGCGGTACCGCGGGCCGGCGAAGGTCCACGCGGCCGACGCCACCGCCCCGAAGACGGCGCCGCTGCGCCCCGATCCGCCGGCCCGCGCCGAGACCAGCGCGCCGGTGACGGCGCCGAGCGTCACGCGGGCCGCGACGCTCGGCGGAGCGGTGCGTGGCGGGGTCACCGGCAGCTTGTCAGTGACCAGCTCGAGCGCCGCCGAGCGGGTGAGCGACTTACGCACCCGCTTGCGGTTGAGAAACCGATCGGCGCGGCCACCGAGTCCGGGCGTGCGGGCGCAGGCCGCGAGCGCGGTCATCGAGCGGGCCCCGGTGGCCAGGCCTGCGGCGGCGGCGCGGGCGAGTGGATGCATGCTGCTATTGGACACCCAGGCGATCCAGCAGGATCTGCCGGACCGCCGCCGCGTCGGCCTGGCCGCGCGTCGCCTTCATGACGGCGCCGACCAGCGCACCCACCGCCGCCGCCTTGCCGCCGCGCACCTTCGCGGCGATGTCGGGGTTGGCGGCGATCGCGTCGTCGGCGGCCTGCTCGAGCGCGCCGGTGTCAGAGACGCGCTTGAGCCCGCGCTCGGCGACGACCGCGTCGACCTCGGCCCCGGTCTCGAGGACGCCGTCGACGGCCTGCCGGGCCAGCGCCACCGACAGCGCACCGTCGGTCACCAGCGCGATGACCCGCGCGAGCTGAGCCGGCGTGATCGGCAGCTCGGCGGGGTCGATCTCGCGCGCGTTCGACTTCTGCGCCAGGTAGCCCAGCCACCAGTTTCGCGCCTCGCCGACCGGTGCGCCGGCGTCGACCGTCGCGCCGACCAGGTCGACGACGCCCGCGTTGGTCATCTGCACCATGTCCTCGGCGCTGACGCCGAGCTCATCCCGCAGCCGGACCCGCCGCGCCGCCGGGAGTTCGGGCAGCGCTTTGCGCAACGACTCAACCCACTCGGCGTCCGGAGCGATCGGAACGAGATCCGGCTCCGGGAAGTAGCGGTAGTCGGTCGCCTCTTCCTTGCTGCGCCCGCTGCGGGTGTCGCCTGTCTGCTCCTGGAAGTGCCGGGTCTCCTGCGTGATCACTCCCCCGCCGTCGAGGACCTCGGCCTGGCGCAGGATCTCCGAGCGCACGGCCCGCTCCACCGAACGCAGCGAGTTGACGTTCTTGGTCTCGGTTCGGGTGCCCCATTCCTCGCCGGGTCGGTTGAGCGAGGTGTTGACGTCGCAGCGCAGCGAGCCCTGCTCCATCCGCACGTCACTGACGCCGAGCGTGCGCAGGATGTCGCGCAGCTCGGTGACGTAGGCCTTCGCGACCTCGGGGGCGAGCACACCGGTACCGGCGACCGGCTTGGTGACGATCTCGACCAGCGGAATGCCGGCCCGGTTGAAGTCGACGAGGGAGTAATCGGCGCCGTGGATGCGGCCGGACGTCCCGACGTGGGTGTTCTTGCCGGTGTCCTCCTCCAGGTGCACGCGCTCGATGCCGACCCGCACGGTCTTGCCCTCGACATCGACGTCGAGGTAGCCCTCGCCGCAGAGCGGCTCGTCGTACTGCGACGTCTGGAAGTTCTTCGGCATGTCCGGATAGAAGTAGTTCTTGCGCGCGAACCGGCACCACGCGGCAATGGAGCAGTTCAGCGCGAGGCCGATGCGGATCGTCGACTCGATCGCCTTCTCGTTGGCCACCGGCAACGCGCCGGGCAGGCCAAGGCAGACCGGGCAGGTGTGCGTGTTCGGCTCGGCGCCGAATTCCGTCGAGCAGCCGCAGAACATCTTCGATCGGGTGCCGAGCTCGACGTGGGTCTCCAGCCCGATGACCGGCTCGTACCGCGCGACGGCGTCGTCGTAGGTGACAGTCATGACAACTCCGGGATGGACGTGAGGACGGCGCCGGAGGCCGACGCGGCGGTCGCGGCTTCGAAGGCAGCCGCGACCCGGTAGCAGCGGTCGTCGGCGAGCGCCGGGGCCATCACCTGCAGCCCCACCGGCAGACCCTCCGACAGCCCGCACGGCACCGAGATCGCCGGAGTTCCCGCGAGCGAGGCCGGCAGGGTGCACAGGTCGTTGATGTACATCGCCATCGGATCGGCCACCCGTTCGCCGAGGCCGAACGCGACGAACGGCGACGTCGGCGAGACCAGCACGTCAGCGCGCTCGAAGGCGGCGGCGAAGTCGCGCGCGATCAGGGTGCGCACCTTCTGCGCCTGCCCGTAGTACGCCTCGTAGTAGCCCGACGACAGCGCATAGGTCCCGATCATGATCCGCCGCTTCACCTCGGGCCCGAAGCCGGCCTCGCGGGTGAGCGACATGACCTCCTCGAGGGAGTTCGCGCCGTCGTCCCCGACGCGCAGGCCGTAGCGCACGCCGTCGAATCGCGCGAGATTGGACGAGCACTCGCTCGGCGCGATCAGGTAGTAGGCGGCGAGTGCGTAGTCGAAGTTCGGGCAGCTGACCTCGACTACCTCGGCGCCCAGACCGCGCAGCGTCTCGACGGCCGTTTCGAAGGAGGCGAGGACGCCGGGCTGGTAGCCCTCGCCACCGAGTTCTCGCACCACGCCGACGCGGACACCGGCCAGGCTGACCGTGGCCGCGCCCTCGCGGGCCGCGGCCACCACTGGCGGCACCGGCGCGTTGATCGAGGTCGAGTCGCACGGGTCGTGCCCGGCGATGACCTCGTGCAACAGGGCCGCGTCGAGGACCGTGCGGCCGAAGGGGCCAGCCTGATCGAGCGATGAGGAGAATGCGATCAACCCATAGCGAGACACCGCGCCGTAGGTCGGCTTGTGGCCGACGATGCCGGTGACAGCGGCCGGCTGACGCACCGAGCCGCCGGTGTCGGTACCGATCGACAGCGGGGCCTCGAACGCGGCCACGGCGGCGGACGAACCACCGGACGAGCCGCCGGGGATCCGTTCCAGGTCCCAGGGGTTGCGGGTCGGACCGTACGCGGAGTTCTCCGTCGACGAGCCCATCGCGAACTCGTCCATGTTGGTCTTGCCGAGCATCACGATGCCGGCGGCCTTGATGCGTTGCGTGATCGTCGCGTCGTACGGCGGATGCCATCCTTCGAGGATCTTGGACCCGGCCGTGGTCGGTAGGTCCTTGGTGACGACGACGTCCTTCATGGCGAGCGGGACGCCGGCCAGGGGCCCGAGTACCTCGCCCGCCGCCCGGGCCTCGTCGACCGCCCGGGCCGCAGCGAGCGCGCCCGAGGTGTCGACGTGCAGGAACGCGTGCACCGACGCGTCGACGGAGGTGATCCGGTCGAGATGGGCCTGCGCGACCTCGACGGCGGCCACCGCTCCGCCCGCGACGAGACCGGCCAGCTCAGCCGCCGTCATGCGGGTCAGATCTTCAGCCATGTCGGATTTCCTCTGGACCGCTCGCGGCACTCGGGTCCGTCGTCGATCCGAGCGTGCCTGTCGGGCCGCCGGTGACATTGTTCTTCGCGCGAGGGCTCATCACTACGCCTCTTCCGCGAGGATCCGCGGAACGCGGAACTTGTTCTCCTCGACGGCGGGAGCGCTGGCCAGGACGGCGTCGCGCGGCAGCGACTCCCAGTTCTCGTCGGGGCGGAAGACGTTGGTCATCGGCACCGCGTGCGACGTGGGCGGGATGTCCTCGGCGGCCACCTCGCGTACCCGCGCGACGGCACCCAGGATCACGTCCAGCTGGCCGGCGAAGACCTCGAGCTCGTCCTCGGTCACCGCCAGTCGGGCAAGTCGGGCGAGGTGGGCGACGTCGGCGCGGCTGATGCGGGCGGCCGAAGCATCTGGAGCGGTGTCGGTCGCGCCGACAGTCAGATTGCTGTCGGAGGCGGAGGGTACGTCGGGCACGACTCCACAGTCTACGGATGCGCCGCATCCACATACAGGCGCGTTCGGCCCGGCCACCCGCTCCCCCAGGCCCGAAATCACCGCGACACGTCGGTGCGGCAGTCTGAGGGCATGTCCTACCTCCTGCGGCTTGTGCTGCCCGACCGCCCCGGCGCGCTGGGTGCGGTGGCCACCGCGCTGGGCACGGTGGGCGCGGACATCCTCAGCGTCGACGTCATCGAACGCTCGCCGGGTAGCGCCATCGACGACTTCGTCGTGGAGTTGCCGCCCGACAAGCTCGCGGACTCCCTCGTGTCCGCGGCGGCCACGGTGGACGGTGTGCATGTCGAATCGATCCGGCCCTACGCCGGACAGATAGATCCGCACCGGGAACTGGAGCTCCTCGAGGCGCTGGCCGGCGACCCGGTTTCGTCGCTCGCGGTCCTGGCCGATGGGGTCGCGCGACTCTTCCGGGCCGGCTGGGCGTTGGTGCTCGCCGAGCCGGTGGCCGGTCAGGCGCGCGTGCTGGCTCGTGGTGGTGCCGCGCCGGAAGTCGAGTCGGTTCCCGCCCCGTGGTGGCCCGCGACGCCAACGCGTCCACTGTCCAGCGAGGATGACTGGGCCCCCGCTGACTGGGCCCGACTCGGAACCGAGTTGGCTGTCACGCCGCTCGGGCCGGCCGGACTGCTCATCGGCCGGCCCGCCCTGCGCTGGCTCCCGTCCGAGCTCATGCGACTGCAGCATCTCGCGGCCATCGCCGCCACGGTGGCCCCGGCCGCGGCGGTGGAGTGAGCCCCTAGAGTTCCGCCATGCCGAAGTGGACCGCCGCCGACATGCCCGACCAGTCCGGCCGGACGATCGTCGTCACCGGAGCGAACAGTGGCCTCGGCGAGGCCACCGCGCGCCTGCTCGCCGGCCGCGGTGCGACCGTGGTCCTTGCCTGCCGGAACACCGCGAAGGGCGAAGCCGCCGCTGCCAAGATGACCGGTGATGTCGAGGTGCGGTCACTGAACCTCGCCGATCTCACCTCGGTGCGGGCGTTCGCGGCGGCGACCGGTCCGATCGATGTCCTGGTGAACAACGCCGGCGTGATGGCCATCCCCCACAAGCGAACCGCCGACGGCTTCGAGATGCAGCTGGGGACGAACTTCCTCGGCCACTTCGCGCTCACCGGACTGCTGCTGCCCCGGATCGGCGACCGGGTCGTCACCGTCTCCAGCGGAGCGCACCGGATCGGGCGCATCGACCTGACCGACCTGAACTGGGAGAAGCGCCGCTACCGGCGCTGGGCCGCGTACGGCCAGTCGAAGCTGGCCGATCTGATGTTCGCCTACGAGCTCCATCGGCGCCTCGTCGCGAGCGGCTCGAGCGTCCGGTCGGTCGCCGTGCACCCCGGCTACGCCTCGACCGATCTGCAGTTCCACACCGAGGCGATCGAGCACCGGATCATGGGCCTGGGCAATCGGCTGTTCGGCCAGAGTGCCGACCTGGGCGCGTTGCCCACGCTCTACGCCGTGACGATGCCGGACGTGTCCGGGGGCGACTACTGGGGACCGGACGGCCTCGGCGAGATGCGAGGTCACCCGCAGCGGGTGCGATCGTCCAAACCGTCCGAGGACGAGGCCGTCGCCGCGAGGCTGTGGGAGCGGGCCGAAGTGCTGACCGGCGTCGAACTCCGCTGAACAGGCCGCGGCGCGACCTGCGGCACGATGATCGCCGGCCGGTCGCCGTCGCCGACGCGACCGAAGCGGCGCCGGCCCCACGCGATAACGCCATCAGCGCATCGTTGTGCCATCGGCATCACGGTCGGCAGGGCCAACAAGACCAAGCCGCCGGCGAACCACCCGCCGACCACGTCGCTGAACCAATGGGTGCGCAGGTACACCGTGCCGATACCGACGCTCGCGCAGAGGAAGGTGGCGATCGCGATGAGAGTCTTGCGGAACCGCGGTGCCAGCCACGCGACGAGCCCGTAGAGGACCACCGCGTTGGAAACGTGCCCGGAGGGGTAGATGTTGCCGCCGGCGAAGATCATGTGCACGTCGTTGATGTGCGCCGGTCCGATGCGGCCGATGGCGTACTTGACGACGCCGACGCTGACGTTGAGCAGGACCAGCGCCGCGACCAGCATGACGAGGGGCTCGGTGCTGCGTCGCCGCCAGGTAACCCAGAGGAAGAAGGGCAGGAACGCCAGCGTGGCCGGACCGCGCTGCCCGAGCATCACATAGGTGTGGATGAAGTGCCGGTACTGCGGGTGGTGCCCCTGCATGTGAATGTGCAGGAACGAAAGGTCGAGAGAAAGCACGGGCGACGACGGCAAGATCACGCCCAGGGTCAGCAGCGCGTAGGCAAGGAGCAACCCCGTGAACGCAGCGCCACGCCACGACACGCGAATTGACGTCTTTGCAGCCCGCACCGAAACAGTGCGCAGAGCCGAGATCGGAAGTCCCACTCCTACGGTTTTTCCATAACGACCTGTGAACTACCCACAAAGTAATACGATAGAGACCAAATTTGTGCGGCACGACACGTCTACGCGAATTATGCCGACGTCGGTGCGATTTCCGGACCATGATCGAGTAAGGCGCGGAAACCGTCCTCATCCAGGATCGGCACGCCCAGTTGGTCGGCCTTCTCCGCCTTCGTGCCGGCGTTGTCGCCGACCACGACGTAGTCGGTCTTCTTGGACACCGATGCCGCCGCCTTGCCGCCGCGCGACACGATCGCCTCTTTCGCCTCGTCGCGGGAGAACCCGGCGAGCGAGCCGGTGACCACGAGGGTCAACCCGGCCAGCGTCTTGGGAGTGGCGTCGGCCTCGTCGGCCATTCGCACACCGGCGGTCGCCCACTTGTCGACGATCGCCGCATGCCAGTCGACACCGAACCAGTCGACAACCGCCTCGGCGATCACCTGGCCCACGCCCTCAGCATCGGCGAGCTGGTCGACCGTGGCGCTGCGGATCGTGGCCAGGTCGCCGAAGTGCGTAGCCAGCGCTCTCGCCGCGGTCGGCCCCACGTGTCTGATCGACAGGGCCACGAGAACCCGCCACAGTGGCCGGGTCTTCGCCTCGGCCAGGTTGGCGAGCAGCTTCTCGCCGTTGGCCGAAAGGACCCGGCCGTCACGCACCGTCTCAGGCGGGTCGGATTTCTTCGCCGCGCGGGTGTAGAACGGGACGCCGGCCAGGACACTGCGGGCGAGGGCGTCGTCGCCGTCGTCGGTCGGGGCCAGCGCGAACAGGTCGCCCTCGTCGGTGATGACGCCAGCGTCCAACAGCGCGACAACGCCTTCGTACCCGAGCGCCTCGATGTCGAGGGCCGAACGCGAGGCCAGGCTGAAGAGGCGCTCCCGCAGTTGGGCCGGGCAGTGGCGGGAATTGGGGCAGCGGATGTCCTTGTCGCCCTCCTTCTCTGCGGCGAGCGGCGTGCCGCAGGCCGGGCACTCGGTCGGCATGACGAACGGCCGCTCGCTGCCGTCGCGGAGGGCCACGACCGGACCGACGATCTCGGGGATCACGTCGCCGGCCTTGCGCAGCACGACCGTGTCGCCGATCAGCACGCCCTTCCGTTCGACCTCCCACTGGTTGTGCAGCGTCGCCATCTCGACGGTCGACCCGGCGACCTTCACCGGCTCCATGACGCCGAACGGCGTGACGCGGCCGGTGCGGCCCACGTTGACCCGGATGTCGAGCAGCTTGGTGTTCACCTCTTCGGGTGGGTACTTGAACGCGATCGCCCAGCGCGGTGCCCGGCTGGTCGAGCCGAGGCGGCGCTGGAGGGACAGGTCGTCGACCTTGACCACGACACCGTCGATCTCGTGCTCGACGGCGTGCCGATGCTCGCGGTAGTAGTCGATGAAGTCCTGGACGCCGGGTAGGCCGTCGACCACCTTCGCCCGGTCGGAGGTCGGCAGCCCCCAGTCGCGGAACCGGTCGTACCAGCCGGACTGTTCGGTGACGGTCGGGCCGCTCTCGACCTTGCCGACGCCGTGGACGACCATGTTCAGCCCGCGGGACGCGGTGATGCGTGCGTCCTTCTGGCGCAGAGACCCGGCCGCCGTATTGCGCGGGTTGGCGTACGGCGGCTTGCCGGCCGCCACCAGTGCGGCGTTGAGCTCCTCGAAGCGGGTGACCGGGAAGAAGACCTCGCCGCGCACCTCGAGCACCCGGGGCACGTCCTTGCCCGTCAGGCGGTCGGGCACCCCGGCGATCGTGCGGATGTTCGGGGTGACGTCCTCACCGGTACGGCCGTCGCCACGAGTGAGGCCGCGCACGAGCCGTCCCCCCTCGTACAGGAGGTTGACCGCCAGGCCGTCGACCTTCAGCTCGCAGAGATAGCGCGGCGATGTGCCCGAGTCGCGCTCGACGCGCTGCGCCCAGGCCAGCATGTCGTCGGCGGAGAAAGCGTTGTCGAGGCTGAGCATGCGCTCGAGGTGATTGACGGCCGTGAACAGGGTCGAGTACGTGCCGCCCACGCGCTGCGTGGGCGATGACGGGGTGCGCAGCTCGGGGAACTCGTCCTCGAGGGCCTGCAGCCGATGCATGAGGGCGTCGTACTCGGCGTCACTGGCTGTGGGCGCGTCGAGGATGTAGTAGCGGTACTGGTGCTCGTCGAGTTCCTGCGCGAGCCGGGCATGTTCCTCGCGGGCGTCGTGGGTGGCGGCGCTGACCTCCGTCATGGCCATCAACCTAGCGAGTGACTACGACGCGGTTGCTCGGGATCAGGAGCGGTCGAGTGAATCCTGTCCGACGTCGCGCAGCACAGCCAACACGCGGCGCACGTACGTTGGCGAGGCGCCGGCCAACCCACAGGTGGGCGTCGGCACGACCGTCCTCGCCAGCAGCTCGGGGTCGAAGCCGAGTTCGGACCACAACCGCCGGATCGGGGCCCGCGCCTCGTCGAGCGTGATCTTGCGATCGGTGGACGGCAGGACGCCGAGCCAGAGCGCGAGCCCGGCCTCGACGGCCTCGCCGAGCGCGTCGTAGTCGCTGACCCCGAGCAGGGTGGCATCGACACCCACCGCGTCCGCGCCGGCCGCGCGCAGCAGCCCGATCGGGGTGTCGCGGGCGCAGCTGTGCACGACACGGCCCCCCTCCGGGCCGGCCTCGAGAACGCTGCGCAGCGCCTGCTCCGCCACCTGCGGGTCGACGGCGCGGACCGTGCCGTAGCCCGACGGCGTGCGGACCTCGCCGGCGAGGACGGTCGGCAGCGACGGCTCGTCGAGCTGCAGGACGAGGCGTGCGCCCGGCACCCTGGATGCGACGTCGGCCAGATGCGCAGAGAGGCCCTCGGCGAGTGACTCGGTGAGGTCGCGCAGGGCGCCGTGATCGGTGACGATCTTGTGCCCGGTCCGGAGCTCCACCGCCGCAGCAAGGGTGAGCGGACCGGTGGCCTGCAGCTTCAGCGCGCCCACGTAGCCGGCGGCGTGGTTCTCGAGAGCGTCCAGGTCGCGGGCGAGCAGGTCGCGGGCCAGCCGGACGTCGCGGCCGGGATGGGCGGCGATCTGCCAGCCCGACGGCACGAGCTCGACCGGCAGGTCGACCAGCAGCGCGGCCGTCCGTCCGATCATGTCCGCGCCGGCACCCCGGTCGGGAAGCTCAGGCAGGTGCGGCAGGTCGGGCAGCTCGCCGAACACCATCGCCACCGCGTCGACCGGATCGGTACCGGGCAGCGAGCCGATCGCGGTGACCGCCCCGGCCGGCCAGGGACGGGTCATGCGGACGCGTCGGCGGTGCGGTGCGCGGCGGTGATCGTCGCCGAACCGAGGACCACGTCGCCGTCGTACATGACCAGCGCCTGACCGGCCGCGACGCCGGCCTGTGGCACGTGCAGCGCCGCCGTCACCGTCGTGCCGTCGACCGTCACCGTCGCCGGACTCGTCATACCGTGCGCTCGCAGCTGCACCGCGCACCGGACCCGCTCCCCCGGCGCCGTGCCGGCCGTCCACACCACCCGCTCGGCGTGCACCTCATCGGCGTCGAGCCGGCTGCGCGGGCCGACGACGACCGTGTTGTCCTTCGGCCG
>JAVHVD010000024.1:0-3670 GCA_032160745.1 Pseudonocardiales bacterium | reverse complement strand
GCAACGTCGATCGGCGAGACGTTCACGCCTCTGGAGCCCATCGGCCTGCTGGCGACGCGACAGCCGAGCAAGGGACCCCAGGGCGTGCCGGTGAACCGCACCGCCGATCAGGCCCGCATCCGCGACCTGGCGATGGCGCCGACCTGGCAGTTGAAGGTCAGCGGGCCACGGCCCTACGTGCTGACCCTCGCCGAGGTGGAGGAACTGGCCACACATGAGGCGAGCTTCCCGATCTCCTGCGTCGAGGGCTGGAGCGTCGGCGCCGACTGGCGCGGCCTGCGGCTGCGCGACGCGGTGGAGCGGGCCGGCGGCAGCACCGACTCCCGCGTGCGGGTGGTCTCACTCGAACCGCGCGGTTCGTACAACTACTCGTTCGTGAACGGTCCACAGGTCGCGCACGCGTTACTGGCAACCCATCTCAACGGCGGACGGCTGGACATCGAGCACGGCTACCCGCTGCGACTGATCGCGCCCAACCGGGCCGGCGTGTTGAACACGAAGTGGCTCGCCGCGGTGGAGGTCCTCTGATGCGTACTCGACTGCTGATCGGTGGCGCCGGCGTGCTGCTCGGCCTGTTCGGCGTCTTCCGGTTGCTTACCCAGATCCCGAGCGACGACCTGATCGCACTCTTCGTGTGGTTGGTGGCGGCGCTCCTGGTCCACGACGGCATCGTGTCGCCCGTCGTCGTGGCGCTCGGCGCGCTCGTGACCAAGGCGGTGCCGCGGCGGGGTCGGCGGTATCTACAGGGCGCCTTGGTCACGGGTGCGTCGATCACGGTGATCGCGTTGCCGCTCCTCAAGCGGGAGAACAGCCAGCCGCAGGTCAAGGCGATCCTGCAGCAGAACTACGGCGCCAACCTGGCCGTGCTGCTCGGGATCGTTGCCGGCGGTGCGTTGGTGCTGTATGCCCTGCGCGTGATCCGGGACAGTCAGCGAGCGAGCGTCGCGAACGAGCGGCCGTCCGACGACCAGCGCTCGACCACTGCGTAACCCGCGTCGGGGGCGTACTGCTGCAGCGCCGCCTCACCGACATGGGCCCAGTCGAACGGTGGGCCGACGGGCCGACCCCGCTCGGTGAAGCGGACCTCGAGGATGTCGTGGGCGTCCGGATCCGGATGCGTCTCGACGATCAGCCGCCCGTCGTTCGCGAGGAGGCGGCCGATGCGGGTGAGCAGGCGTTGCGGGTCCCCACCTATGCCGATGTTGCCGTCGATGAGCAGGACGGTGGGCCACCGGCCCTCGCCGGGCAGATCGCCGAAGACACTGCGCAGCAGGGCCGGGAACCCCTGCCCGCGGGTGAGGGCGACGGCGGTCTCCGCGATGTCCACGCCGAGCGCGGCGATGCCGAGGGCGTTGAGTTCGGAGACGAATCGGCCCGGCCCGCACCCGACGTCGAGCACCGGTCCGCGGCAGCGGTCCAGCACCGTCCGGTCGGCGTCGTCTGCCGCGCCGAGCCAGCGGGCGATGTCGAGAGTGACAAGTCGCCCGTCCTCAGTGTGCAGCCCCAGCGGCCCGGAGTTGCGCAGCGCCTGCTCATACGGGGCGAGCGCGCCGGCCTCCATCAGGCGGCCAGCTCGACCGCGGCGAGCGCTGCGGCGAACGCGGTGTGCGGTGCTGCGGCGGCGACGGTGAGGGCGGCGTCGATCGTGTCGACGTCGGTGAGGGTGTCGAGGATCTGGACGCGCAGACCGCGCTCGTAGAGGCGGCGCAGCTGCGCCGCTCCGGTGTGCCGGGTGGACATCGGCACCCCGTCGATGGCCGCGCCCGCTCGGCGCGCGTCGGCGAAGCCGATCGTCCAGTAGCCGCCGTCGGCCGCCGGGCCGAAGCAGGCGTCGTAGCGCGCGGGATCGAAGCCGAGCAGGTGGGTCGGTCGCAGCTGCGGGGTGTCCATCCCGACGAGCACAGCCGGTCCAGCGCCGACCGCGGCGAACGCGGCGCCGAGGCGCCGGTCCAGTCCGCCGTCGGCCTGTCGGACGTGCCGCCACCCGCTCGGCAACCAGCCCGCGGGGTCCCCGTCGAAGGCCAGCACGCGCTCTCGCGCCGGCAATCGGGACAGCACGGCCAGGGTGTCGCTCAGGGCCGCGGCGGCGAGGTCAGCAGCGTCGGCGTAGGTCAGTGGCGGGACGAGGCGGGTCTTCACCCGGCCGGCAACCGGCTCCTTGGCCAGCACGATCAGGGTCGGCGCCTGGGTCACGTGGACAGCACCGCGCTCATGTCGCGGACGGCCTGCACCGCGCCGCGCAGCGTCCCGGTCACCTTCGAGCGGCCGGCCCGCGGCGCGTAGCGGACGTCCGCGGCGGCGACCCGCCAGCCGGCGTCGGCTGCGCGGACCACGGTCTCGACCGGGTAGCCGCAGCGGCGATCCTCGATCGCCAACGACAGCAGGTCAGTGCGGCGCGCCACGCGCAGTGGCCCGATGTCGTGCAGCGCGAGGCCGGTGCGCCGACGGACCCGGCGAGCGAGCTCGAGGTTCGCGATGCGGGCGGGCAGCGGGAACGCACCGCGCGCCACCGGAAGCCGGCGGCCGACCACCAGATCGGCGCCGGCCCGCAGCAGCTCGACGAACTCCAACGCCGTCGACGGGTCGAGGGTCGCGTCGCAGTCGCACACGGCGACGTACTCCGCGGTGGCGGCGAGCAGCCCGGCGTGGCAGGCGGCGCCGTAGCCGCGCTGCGGGCACTCGATGACGATCGCCCCGGCGGCCCGGGCGATCGCGACGGAGCCGTCGGTCGAGCCGTTGTCGACGACGATCGCCCGCGCGCCGTCCGGTATCCGGGCCAGCACCCAGGGCAGCGCCGCCGCCTCGTCGAGGCAGGGCAGCACGATGTCGAGAGTCGGGGCGACGGGGGGAGCCACCCCTTGGACGCTAGGGCCGGAACGCCCGAACAACCCTTACCGACCGGTGACGCCCGCGTCCGACCGGACGTCGTCAGACACAACGGTCACTAGCCTTCAGCACATGGCACACGTCCTGGTCGTCGACGACGACGACACGGTCGCCTCGGTCGTCGTCACCTATCTCGAGCGTGCCGGGCACGGGACCCGTCAGCTCGGCGACGGGCGTGAGGCGGTGGAGGCGATCGAGTTGAAGCAACCCGATCTCGTCGTCCTGGACCTCATGCTGCCGGGGCTCGACGGGCTCGAGGTGTGCCGCCGGGTGCGGGCGAGCTGGCCGGAGGTCGCGGTCGTGATGCTGACCGCACTGGCCGAGCCGGATGACCGCATCGCCGGCCTGGAGGTCGGCGCCGACGACTACGTGACGAAGCCGTTCTCTCCGCGCGAGCTCGTCCTGCGCGTCGATTCGGTGCTACGCCGGATGGCCGGTGCGACTGGGTCCACGACGAAGACCGTCCTCACCGCCGGCTCGATCACCGTCGATGCGGCCGCTCGCCGGGCCACTCGCGACGGCCAGGAGCTCGCGCTCACCGTCCGTGAACTGGATCTCCTCACGTTCCTGCTCAGCAATCCAGGGCGGGCCTTCACTCGCGAGCAGCTGATGCGCGAGGTGTGGGGCTGGACCTTCGGCGATCAGTCGACGGTCACCGTCCACGTCCGGCGGCTGCGCGAGAAGATCGAACAGGATCCGACCAACCCGAGCCTCATCCAGACTGTGTGGGGTATTGGCTACCGACTGGAACTGCCGTGACCATCGAACACGAACACCGTATGTG
>JAVHVD010000023.1:0-7224 GCA_032160745.1 Pseudonocardiales bacterium | reverse complement strand
CACGACGACCGGATCGAAATCCGCGACATCCTCGACCTCACCGTCACGATCGACCACAACGTCGTTGACGGCGGCCCGGCCACCCGGTTCGGCGCCGAGTTACGACACCTCCTGACCAAGGCCGTCGCGCTGACACCGACGGCGGACCCAACCTGAGCCAGTTGTCGGCGATTACCTATCGGTCCGGCTGGGTCGTGGCCGGGTTGCGCGGCGGTTCCGTCGATTGCGCTGATTCGTCGGCAACGAGTCGGCCCAGCTCGTGTCCCCATGCCCGAGCCCGGTCCAGCTCGCCGATGACCAACTTGTTGTCCTTCGTCACGAAGAAGCTCTCTGATCGTACGAGCAACCGAATTCGGCGACGCCTGATGTGCTTGTCGATGGCGCGAGACGCGTGACCCACGCGCGACCATTGCAACCGGGTGTCGAAGACCGCGGTACGAGCAGGTGGCATGGGCATGGCGAGCCACTCCCGCACGCCGAGCCCGGTCGCTCCGGGCTCGAGCCTCAGCGTGTTGCCCGGCTTGCGTACGCCATCCGCGGCGGCGGCGCGGGTCTGCGGGCGGCTCATGCCGAACGCGTGTGTGGGAGCACCGATCACGATCAGGTCTGCGCCTTCGAGCACGGACCGGTCGGCCGCGCCGACCGGCAGCAGGGTGCTGTCCCTAGAGCCGATGCCCTCGGCGATTGCTTCGGCAATCGCGCGGGTGTTTCCGTACATGGATTCGTAGACGATTACTGCACGCATCACAATCACCTAGACCTGACTGGGTTTCTTGCCGAGCGCAACCGGTGGGTTCGCCGGCGGCACCGGCACGACCCCAGCGGTGCTTCCTGGATCGGTCCCGCCGCTGTCCAGACGGAAAGGCGGATATTCGTCACGCATCAGGGCGGCGTAGGCGAGCACCCGAAATGTCCAACGGTTGAAACCCATGACGAGGTCGAAAACCGACGTGGGATACCGGCCGGTGACCAGGAGCAGTATCGCGCCCACCACAGTGAGCAGCGAGATCAGGCCGGCACCGCCGACGATTTGCCAGCCGCCGGTCCAGCCGATCCCCCAGCCCCCGGTCAGCAGCGCAACGACGAAATAATGCGGGATTGCGAGCAGCCACCACTTCACTAGCACCAACCCCCGAGATAGCCGCTGCGGGTAGTCGACGGTGAAGTCAGCCGGATATGTGGGGTCCGAACGTAGCGAGAACGGTGGATAACGGTCGGTTCCGAACGCGTCGACGGCATAGAAAGAGACCCGCCAGCTCCAGCGCATCACACCGACGTTGAAGTCGAAGATCGCGCGCGGATACCGACCTGTGAACAGGATCGAGAAGCCGGCGACCACCGTGAGGGCGATGGTGGCCATCCAGAGGAACGCAAGCACAACAGCGTGCGGGATGACCAAGATCCACTTGATGAGCCATTTCCAGCGACTGATGTTGGGATCGAGGTGGCCGTCGAGACGGGCGGGGTAGTTCGGGACTGTTGCGGTCATGCCTTGATTGCACGCCGTCCGTGGTCCATCCGTCAGGGCCTAACGACCGAGTGCCGCAGGGACTTCTGCCTGCGAGGGCAAGCGGCATAGGTCTTAGGCCCCTGTGCCGGCGTCACGGTGCTGGGCAGACTCGAAGCATGACTCAGACCGAACGCTCGAGCACCAGCAACTCTCCCAGCCGGCGGCACCTGATCGTGGGTGTAGACGGCTCGGAGTCCTCGATCGACGCGCTGGGCTGGGCCCGGCGCCTCGCCGAACTTCTGGACGCTGAGATCGATGCGGTCACCGCTTGGCACTATCCGGCGACCGACGGAATGTCCACCGCCGCAGCCGAATGGGACCCGTCCGTCGACGCCGCCCGGATCCTGGCCGATGCGGTGCGCTCGGCCTTCGGCGAGGACCAGCCTGCCGGCCTGCGCGCCGTGGTCACCGAGGGGCACCCGGCGAAGGTCCTGCTCGACGCCAGCGCCGATGCCGAAATGATCGTCGTCGGCAGCCGCGGCCACGGGGGTTTCGTCGGCATGCTGCTCGGATCGGTCAGCTCCCACTGCGCCGAGCACGCCACGTGCCCGGTACTCGTAACGCACCGCAAACCGTGACACCTTGACGGCCACCACTCCGGCCGGCGTAGCGCCCGCATCGAGCGGGATCGGGCCGGCCGGCGCACTGGAGGCCCGCGATCTGCTGCGATCGCTCGGCTCCGACGCCGAGGTCGGTCTTCCTGAGGGCGAGGCCGCGCGCCGTCAGGCCCGCTACGGGCTCAACGCCGTGTCCTCACACCGTGCCCGCCCCCTCCTGGTGCTCCGGCACCAGCTCGAATCGCCGCTACTCGGACTGTTGGCAGCCGCAGCGGTGGCGTCGTTCTTCGTCGGCGAACGCGGGAGCGCCGTCATTATCGGCGTGATCATCGCCTTGTCCGTGGGTCTCGGGTTCGTCAACGAGTACCGCGCCGCACGGGCGGCGGAGGCGCTGCGAGATCAAATCAGTCATCAGACCACGGTGATCCGGGCCGGACGGTCGACGGAGATCGACGTCACGGCTCTCGTCCCCGGCGATGTGGTCGAGTTGCGCTTGGGCGACGTCGTGCCGGCCGACGTGCGCCTTCTCACGACGGTCGGGCTCACCTGTGACGAATCGGTGTTGACCGGCGAATCCATGCCGGTCGGAAAGACGACGGCGACGGTCCGCGCCGGAACTGCGCTGGCCGAACTGTCCGGCTGCGCTCTCATGGGCACGGTGGTGAGTGCGGGCAGCGGGCGGGGGCTCGTCGTCTCGACGGGAGCGCGCACCGAATTCGGCAAGATCGCGGCAGGCCTGAACACTCGGCAGGTCGACACGGAGTTCCAGGTCGGGCTGCGCCGCTTCTCGCTCCTGCTCGTGTACGTCGCAGGCTCCTTGACCACCTCCATCTTCATCATCAACGTCGCGCTGCACAAACCGCTCCTTGACGCGCTCCTCTTCTCCCTCGCCATCGCCGTCGGCATCACCCCGCAGCTGTTGCCCGCCGTGGTCTCCAGCAGTCTGGCCGCCGGCTCGCGACGGATGCGCCGGCGCAAGGTCCTCGTCAAACGCCTCGTCTGTATCGAGGACCTGGGGAATGTCGATGTCCTGTTCACCGACAAGACGGGCACCCTCACGGCCGGGCGAATCGGCTTCTCCCGCGCGGTTTCCGCGGGGCAGCTCGACGCCACGCACGTCCTCAAGTGGGGCCTGCTCTGCACCGAGAGCACCGTCCAGGACGGAGCGGCCGTCGGCGGCAACCCACTGGATCGAGCCTTGTCATCCGCCCCCGCCGCCGCGGCCCAGCAGCCCACTCTCGCCGGCTTCACCCGGCTCGGGCTCGTCCCGTTCGACCACGAACGCAGCCTGGTGTCCGTCGTTGTGCGCGACACCAGCGGCCGTTGCACCCTGGTCACCAAGGGCGCCCCGGAGGCAGTGCTGAGCCGGTGTGTCCACACGCCGGAGCGTGCCCGCATTGCGCTGGCCGCCGAGTTCGCCGCCGGCAACCGCGTGATCGCCGTCGCGACGCGGCCGGCCGAAAACCGAGCGCCCACGGCCGCCGACGAGCACGACCTTGATCTCTGCGGGTTCCTGGTCTTCCTGGATCCGCCCAAGGGCGACGCCGCCGCCGCCCTCGAGCGGCTCGCCGGCCTCGGCATCGCGGTGAAGGTGATCACCGGCGACAACGCCGTCGTGGCGCAGAAGGTCTGCGCGGACCTCGGCCTGGCCTCGGCCAAGGAGCTCACCGGTGCCGATCTCGCCGGTCTCGACGATGCGGCGCTTGCCGCACTGATTCCGTTGACGACAGTCTTCGCGCGGGTCAGTCCGGAGGACAAGGCGCGGATCGTGCACATTCAACGGCGCAGTGGTGGTGCGGTCGCGTTCCTGGGCGACGGGGTCAACGACGCGTTGGCCCTGCACGCGGCGGACGTCGGCATCTCGGTCGACTCGGCGACCGACGTGGCCAAGGACGCCGCCGACGTCATTTTGCTCGAGAAGGACCTCGACGTGCTGGCCGACGGCGTCGCCGAGGGCCGCCGGATCTTCGCCAACACCATCAAATACGTGCTGATGGGGACGTCGAGCAATTTCGGCAACATGTTCTCGGCCGCGGGGGCCTCGCTGTTCCTGTCGTTCTTGCCGATGCTGCCGTCACAGATCTTGCTCAACAACCTGCTCTACGACTCGAGCCAGCTCGCGATCCCGACCGACGATGTGGACGAGGAACAGCTGCGCCGGCCGGCGCACTGGGACATCGCATTCATCCGCCGGTTCATGTTCTTCTTCGGCCCGCTCAGCTCGTTGTTCGACTTCATCCTGTTCGGCGTGATGCTGTGGGTGTTTCATGCCGGCGCGGGCGAGTTTCGCACCGGCTGGTTCGTCGAATCGCTCGCCACGCAGACCTTGGTGATCTTCGCGATCCGCACCCGCCGGGTGCCGTTCTTCCGCAGCCGCCCGAGTTGGCCGCTGACCCTCGCGGCGCTCAGCGTCGTCGCGGTCGGGGCCGTGCTCCCGGCGACACCGTTGGCGCACGCCCTCGGGTTCACGCCGCTGCCGCTGACGTTCTTCGCCGCACTGATCGGCATGGTCGCTGGCTATCTGGTGCTCATCGAGTGCGGCAAGCGCATCTTCTATCGCACTGCGCGGGAGCCTGTTGCCCCACCTGTGCGCGACAACCGGCATCGTTACCTTCGCCGCCGGATCGCTCGGTTCAGCAGCCGGGCGGCGGTGTCCGCCCTTCGCGCGGGGACGCGTTGATGCATAGCGCTTGGGCGAACTGGCAGACCACTCAGGGCGCGAGCACGAGTTGGTTGTCGACGTCGGTGATGCCCGGAGCCGACCAGGCGGCGTTCTCTACCTCGCGTCGTTCCTCCCAGGAGCGGGTCTGACCTCGGAGAGTCGCCATGTGCCCGATGATTTCGACGTCGATGCGGTGAGCCTCCGAACGCGCCCCACGCGCCAGGGCAGCGTGGATCGCATCCTTCGTCTCTGCTCGGGATGGTGTAGGCCGAATGGCGACTTCGACGTTCACCTCGGAAACACCGACGAGAGACGCAACAGCCACCCGCGCCGCTTCTCGTTGGTAATGCCAATCGACGCACCCGGTCAGCGTCACGGAATGGCCATGAACGGCGGCTTTGACCGGCGCTCCGGGCAGTTGCGCGAGGTGGCCCAGCCGCGAATTCGCCGCGCGAGCAATGTCGGCGTCGTTGTAGTTGAGGTCGTCGCGCCTCACGACGATGTCGTCAACGAGCGCAAGCACACAGTGAATTCGTCGAGCCGCCTCGATGGCGGCATCGCGTTCCGGTATCGACGCTACTTCGCCCGACAGCGTCACCGCGCCATCAGTTACTCCGACACCGATGTTCTGGGAGTCCACGCCGGACGACCGGTCGAGTTCCTTCACGATGGCGGTCTGAATCTGATGATCGGTTTTCGCATGCGTAGTGGTCATGACTAGAGCGTGACGTTGCGGGTCGGCTCGCCGTAGGGGGCGGAAGTCACTGCTTTGTCGGGCAGTGGCGGCCGTCACGGAAAGGTCCCAGGATCGTCGGGACCGAAGCCCTACGTCGACTCCGCGCAGGCAGAGCACCGTCGGGGGAGCGGCGGCATCGCCGCGCGAACCGCGGAGGTCACGATGAAGGCGCTCGTCTATCACGGTCCAGGAATCAAGGCATGGGAGGACGTCGCCCGGCCGCAACTGGCCGACGACACCGACGTCATCGTCCGAGTGGACACGACGACGATCTGCGGCACTGATCTTCACATCCTCAAGGGTGACCTGCCGGCAATGGTGGACGGCCGCATCATCGGCCACGAGGCCGTTGGCACGGTTGCCGAGGTCGGTAGTGGGGTCAAGAACCTCGACGTGGGTGATCGGGTCCTCGTGTCGTGCGTCACCGCGTGCGGCTCGTGCCGATTCTGTCGAGAAGCTCGATTCGGACAGTGCAGCGGAGGCGGTGGCTGGATCCTGGGCAACGAGATCGACGGCACGCAAGCCGAGTACGTCCGGGTCCCGTTTGCCGACAACTCCACCTATCCCGTCCCGGCCGGGGTGAGCGACGAGGACTTGCTGATGCTCGCCGACATCCTGCCCACCGCCTACGAGGTGGGCGTCCTGAACGGTCAGGTACGGCCCGGTGACGTCGTCGCCGTGATCGGCTCGGGCCCGATCGGTCTGGCGGCGATCTCCACTGCCCGCCTGTTCAGTCCCCGATTGATCATCGCTATCGACATGGCATCGGCTCGGCTGGAAGCCGCGAAGCAGTTCGGCGCCGACGTCGTGATCAACAACGCCGAGCAGGACCCGGTGGCTGCGGTCCACGAGCTCACCGCCGGCCTGGGCGTCGACGTGGCCATTGAGGCCGTGGGGGTGCCCGCGACCTTCGAACTCGCGGCCGATCTGGTCCGACCTGTCGGGCACGTCGCGAACATCGGTGTGCACGGTCAGCCGGTCACTCTCCATCTCGAGCGGCTCTGGGATCGCGACGTCACGATCACGACCGGCCTCGTCGACACCTACTCCACGCCAACCCTGCTCAGCCTGCTCACCAGTCACCAGCTCGACGCTCAGCGGTTCGTGACGCACCACTTCGGCTTCGACGACTTCATGGAGGCCTACGACGTCTTCTCGCGGGCCGGGGAGACCGGAGCACTGAAGGTCGTTCTGAGCCGGAGCGACTGATGCCGCCCGGGCCGCGTGTGACTTTGGACCCTGCCGTCCCTAGACCTTCGGCACGGCCGTTGCACTCGGCCCGGCGGGACGCTTGCTGTATGACGCTTTCCGTCGAACGGCCGAGCCCCGCCCTGGTCAAGTACGTCTTCGACTTTGCCGAAGGACGCGGGGACATGATCGAACTCCTGGGCGGTAAGGGGGCCGGTCTCGCGGAGATGGGCCGGCTGGGCCTGCCGGTTCCGCCGGGTTTCACGATCACGACGGAAGCCTGTCGTCGCTACTTGCACGACGGCGTTGAGCCGCTCGAGCTGGCGGCCGAGATCGACGCTCATCTCGCAAGGCTTGAAGGGCTCATGGGGCGACGATTGGGACAGCGCGACGATCCGTTGCTCGTCTCGGTGCGCTCGGGGGCTCGGTACTCCATGCCCGGAATGATGGAGACGGTGCTCGACATCGGTTTGAACGATGAATCGGTGCGCGGTCTGTCCACGCAGGTAGGCGACGAATGCTTCGCTCTGGACTCGTACCGGCGGCTCATCCAGATGTTCGGGCGCACCGT
>JAVHVD010000022.1:0-3625 GCA_032160745.1 Pseudonocardiales bacterium | reverse complement strand
CGCCGGCTCCGGCTCCGACGCCGTTCGTGCCCCCGGCGGCCGTCGCTGCGTCGGAATCCCGTCCGCAGCCGCCCGCGCCCCCACCGACCTCGCCGCTCGACGATTTCCCGGCGCTACCGCGGCTGCGTCCGTTCACCGACTTCGAGCTCGACCCGATCGAGGACGACAGCTACACCGGTCGGCGGCGCCGCCTCGAGGACCCGGCCGCGAACGGCAAGCACGCCAGCCCGGTCGCCGACCAGACGACCCGCCGGCACCGGCGTTCGGCAGAGGACGACGCCGCGGACGACCTGCTCGCCCGCCTGCTGGCCCGCCGCAGCCAGGAGCTTTGACCGCCGGAGCGCTCAGGTCAGCGTCGAATCGAGCATGGCGGCCCACTGCCGGGCGATGCGCTGCCGCCGGGTCCGGTCGTCGGTGAGCAGGTTGGCCAGCCCCAGCCCACGGGCCAGATCGAGCGTGGCCTGGACGGTCTCGCGGACGCCGGGCACTTTCTCGTCCACTCCGAGGAGTTCGACGACGACGCGGTGCACCTCCCGGCCGATGCGCGCTTCGAGCGGGACGATCTGCTCGCGCAGCGGAGGTTCCGCCGCGGCCGCGACCCACAGCATCAGCGCGGCGCGGAAGAACGTCCCGGTGAACAGGTCGAAGACGAGGTCGACGATGGCCCGCGTGTCCATCTCGGCCCGTCGCTCGTGCAGCTCGCGGCGCATCTGCTCGCCCCGCTCGCGGGTGACGTGCTCGAGCGCGGCGGTGAACAGCGCCTCCCGGGTCGGGAAGTGGTGCTGCGCCGCACCCCGGGACACACCGGCGTGCTCGGCCACCACGGCGACGGTGCTGGCGCTCCAGCCGAGCTCGGCCAGGCAGGTGATCGCCGACTCGAGCAGCCGGGCCCGGGTGGCCCGGGACCGGTCCTGCTGCGGCTCGCGCGATTCGAGAGTGGTCACCTACTCGGCCGCCCACCGGGCCGGGCGCTTCTGCAGGAACGCGAGCATCCCCTCGCGCGCCTCCTCGGAGCCGAAGAGCCGCGCCGACTGCTCCTGCACCTCGTCGGCGCGGTCGGCGAAGGCCGCTCGCGCACCTCGTGTGGTCAGCGGCTTGGTCTCGGCCAGGCCCTGCGGTGAGCAGCTGCGGAGCGCATCGGTGATGGTCGCGAGCTCGGCGTCGAGATCGTCCACGGCGGCGGTGATCAGCCCGGACGTGGCCGCGGCGGAGGCTCGGAACGTCTCGCCGGTCAGGTAGTAGCGGCTGGCGGCCCGCTCGGTCATCCGGCCGAGCGTGGTCAGCGAGATGATCGCCGGGGCCAGGCCGAGCCGCACCTCGGTGAAGGCGAAGCTCGCCTGCTCGCTGGCCAGCGCGATGTCGCAGGCGCCGACGATGCCGAGCCCCCCGGCCCGCACCGCGCCGTCCACGCGAGCGACGACCGGCTTGGGCAGTTCGACGATCGTCCGCAGCAGGGCGAGCATCCGGCGGGTGCCGGCCTCGGGGCCGCCCTCCGATGCCTGCTCCTTGAGATCCGCGCCCGCGCAGAACACCGTGCCGGTGTGCGTCAGCACGACGGCCCGTACTGCGTCGTCGGCCGCGGCCGTGCTCAGGTGCGCGGTCAGCTCGCTGACCAGCTGGGTGGACAGCGCGTTGCGGTTGGCCGGGGAGTCGAGGGTGACGGTCGCGATCGCCCGCTCCACCGCGTAGTGGACGAGGGCGCCGCTCATTTCTCGCTCCGCACGCGTCGCTCCATCAGTACGACTTCGGCAGGCCGAGGCTGAACTGGGCGACGAAGTTGAGGATCATCTCCCGGCTGACCGGCGCGATGCGGGCGACCCGGGCGCCGATCAGCAGGCTGCCGAGGCCGTACTCGTGGGCCAGGCCGTTGCCGCCGAGGGTCTGCACCGCCTGGTCGACGCAGGCGATGCTCGCCTCCGCGGCCGCGTACTTGGCCATGTTGGCCGACTCGCCGGCCCTCATGTCGTCGCCGAGGTCGTAGAGGGACGCCGCCTTCTGCATCATCAGCTTCGCCAGCTCGAGCTCGACCTTGCCCTTCGCGAGCGGATGGGCCAGGCCCTGATGGGTGCCGATCGGTTTGCCCCAGACCACCCGCTCGTTGGCGTACTTGACGGCGCGGTCGAGGGCGTAGCGGCCCATGCCGACCGACCCGGCCGCGGCCATGATCCGCTCCGGGTTGAGCCCGGCGAAGAGCTGGGCGAGCGCGGCGTCCTCGGAGCCGATCAGCGCATCGGCCGGCAGCCGCACGTCGTCCAGGAAGAGCAGGAACTGCTTGTCCGGCATGACGACGTCCATGTCGATCGCGGTGTACTCGAAGCCGGGCGCGTCAGTGGGAAGGACGAACAGCGCGGGTTTGAGCCGGCCGGTCTTGGCGTCTTCGGTGCGCGCCACGATGAGGATCGCGTCGGCGTGGTCGACGCCGGACACGTAGATCTTGCGGCCGGACAGCAGCCAGTCGCTGCCGTCGCGGCGAGCCGTGGTCGTGATGTTGTGCGAGTTCGATCCGGCGTCGGGCTCGGTGATGCCGAACGCCATGATGGTCGACCCGTCGGCGATGCCCGGCAGCCAGTGCTGCTTCTGCTCGTCCGTGCCGAAGCGGCTGATGATCGTGCCGTTGATCGCGGGCGAGACGACCATCATCAGCAGCCCACAGCCGGCGGTGTTGAGCTCCTCGCCGACGATGGCCAGCTCGTACATGCCGGCCCCACCGCCGCCGTACTCCTCGGGCAGGTTGAGGCCGAGGAAGCCGCTCTTGCCGGCCTCGTTCCAGAGCTCGGTCAGCGGCTCGCGGGCGCGGGCGCGGGGCGCGGTGTAGTCGTGCCCGTAACGCTTGCCGAGCTCGGCCACGGCCTTGCGGAGCGCGACCTGTTCCTCGGTCTCACTGAAGATCATGAGCAATCCATTCCTGTTTCACTCGTCGGTCGTCACCACTGCGAGCACGGCGCCCACGTCGATCTGCTGTCCTTCGTTGACCGGCAACTCGGCGACGATGCCGTCGGCCGGAGCGTTGATCCGGTGTTGCATCTTCATCGCCTCGAGCCACAGGATCGGCTCGCCCGTCGTCACCCGATCACCCACCGCGACGGCGATCCGCACGACCGAACCGGGCATCGGGGCCAGCAGCGATCCGGCGGCCACTTGCTCGGACGGGTCGACGAAGCGGGGCACCCGGCGCAGCGTCACCGGGCCGAGGGCGGAGTCGACGTACACCTCGTCCGGATGGACGGCGACGTCGAACGCCCGCCGCACCCCGCCCACGTCCAGCACGACGTTCGTGGGGGTGGAGGAGACCAACGCGACGTCGTCGAATCCGTCGGCCTGCAGCCCGTGGCGGCCGAGGCGGTAGGCGATGTCCTGCCCGTCGAAGGACACGCGCTGCGGCTGGCTGACGACGTTGCGCCAGCCGGAGGGGACGCCGCGCAGCACCGGGGCGGCGGCGCGGTCTGCGGCGTCGATGGCGAGCGCCGCGGCGAGGGCCGATGTGCAGGTGGCGGCGTCGTCGGCCAGCGGCGCGGCGAGCGTCGCCAGCCCGTGCCGGTCGAAGAACGCGGTGTCGGTCTCGCCGCGCAGGAACGCGGGATGCCGCAGAACGTTCACGAGCAGGTCGCGGTTGGTGACGACGCCG
>JAVHVD010000021.1:0-3643 GCA_032160745.1 Pseudonocardiales bacterium | reverse complement strand
GCGGTACCGCAGCGACGAAGTGCTCTGTTGGCGCGTCGGCTCGGCGCCTATCGTGAAGCCGGATCACGGAGGCGACGAATGGCAATGCACACGAGGCCCGATGGCGCATCGGTGCGTCTACGTCCGCTGCGCGCCGTCGTGGTTGCGTACATCGCGTTCGGCATCGCCATGTTTCTGCTCTCGCCGGCAGGACCACTCGAGGCCACGGCGGCACTAACAGTTGCATTGGCCGCCGGGCTACTGGTTGCTCGGCAAGGTCGTTCCCAGTCGTAGCCACCGATGTCCGGTATCTGGTGGCTGGGATCCGGATGCCACAGAGCCGCGTAGTCGGTCAACGGAACGTCGCCTGGTTTGGGACCGCTGTCGCCGATTCGGCGCTCGAACCGGTCCCGGCTTCGCCGTGCGCTGCGGTTCTGTGCGGCTCAAGCTGCTGAGGCGGGCCGCGACACTCAGGTCGTTCGAAGACAGACATGGTGTCGAAGTCAGCTCCGGATACACAGAGCGGCGATGTCCATGCCGACGATGGGCCGGTATATCTGGCATCCCACGCGAGCCGAGAAGAAGTCGCGCGTCGCGTTGGTCGCGAAGGCCGCTGCGGGAACGAGGTCGCGTTCGAGTTCGAGCTCGAGCCGGCTGTACGCCCGATAGCGTGCCACGCCGGACAGCTTCGCCGCCGCGGCGAGCTCCAGGTCGAACGCGGGATCGTCGAAGTACGAGTAGTTGCTGTTGGCGTTTGGACGGATCGAGCGGCCGTCGAAGGACTCGAGGACCTCGCTTGGGTCATTGGTAGCGAACGCACCTCCGGATACCGCGAGGTCGAACGGCTCGCCGCGGCGGGAGATGCGGGTGTAGAAGTCCCAGAATGGGAATTGCTTCACTTCTACGTCGATCCCGAGCGGCTTCAGGTCGCGCCGGATGATTGCGCTTCTTGCAGCCACGGTGGGCTGTTGGGCGTGTACATGATCGCCGTTGCGTGGACGGGTCCGGCGATCTGTTTGGCTCGGGGTAGGTCCGGGCCGTCCAGTGGGTAGAGGTGTGCGTCGGTGGCGCCGGCGACGGAGGGCGGCGTGTACGCATCGGTCGGCTGCCCGGTGCCGAAAGGATCGAATCCGGCGAAGCGTCGTCCCTGTGTGACAAGCGCCGCACGGTCGATGGCGTAGTTGACCTCGCCGCGTCACGTGCATTGACCGCGCCGATACTGGTGAGGTCTATGAAAGTCGGTCGCGCGGACCGGCCGGCACTCTTTAGCCTCGCGCGCATGCCGATCGACATTCGTCCGGCCGACCCCGCCGAGGTTGACCGCCTCGTTGACATCGCACTTCGCGCCTGGGCACCAGTGCACGCATCGATGGCGGCGGTACTAGGCGCGCGGCTCAACCGACGCGTGTATCCAGACTGGGCCGCCAGCCAGGCGTCGGAGGTGCGTGATGCATGCGCCAACCCGAAGGTGCACGTCTCGATCGTCGCCGAAGGCCCGACGCTTCTCGGTTTTGATTGCGTCGTGACCGATGCGTCGCATGGCTCGGGCGAGATCGACATGATTGCTGTCGATCCGCAAGCGCAACGGCGCGGCATCGCGCGTGCCCTGACCGACCACGCAGTGTGGCAGATGCGAGATGCCAGCTGCACGCTTGCCCACGTCGCTACCGGCGGCGACCCGGGTCATGCGCCCGCGCGAGCGCTGTACGAAGCGGCAGGATTTACGGCGTTGCCACTCGTCCGGTACTACCGCGAGCTCTAGTTCGCGATCGGTCTACCAGCGTCGTCCGACGAACCGACCGCTAACGCCGCCGACATGTGCCGTCACCCGCATGCGTCGCTACCGCAGGATGGCCCTCAGAGGGGACACCTGCGGCCGTTATCCCTCGGTCTCCAGGACGGTCGCCAGCCACGTCAAGGCCATCTGGTACCGCTCGTTCGCCCGCCCGCCGTGGTTGCCGGGGTTCTCGCGGTGTTCGTGCAGGATGCCCGCTTCGTTGAGGTAGTGGCTGAGCAGGCGGTGACCCCAGTGCAGGTTGTAGTCGTCCTGCGAGCCGGCATCGAGCAGGATGCCGGAGAGCTTGCGTAGGTTGTCGAGTCGCTCGTGCACGTTCACGACCGGGTCGAAGCGCAGCCAGCGGTCCCAGACTTCTTGGATCAGTTCGCCGCTCGGGAAGGCCACCGGCAGGTCGACGAAGTACGGCGGGTTGTCCGGGTTCGGGGAGTAGGTGGCGCTGTAGTCGTAGACGAGCTCGGACCAGATGTTGCCTTCGACCGGACCGTCCGGTGCCTCGGGCCAGATGCTGTCGAGGTACTTGTACAGCATGAATTTGTGCGTCATGTCGAGGAAGGAGTCGGCGGACAGGACGGCCATGGCGCCGAAGACGTCCGGGTTGCGCGAGGCGAGGTTCCACGAGCCGAAGCCACCGGAGGAAAAGCCGAACAGCCCGCGACTACGAGCGGCGGGAAGCGTCCGATAGGTCGCGTCGATGTACGGAACGACGTCGTGGAGCATGTACTGCTCGAAGTTGCCGGTGACCGGTGAGTCGACCCACTGACCACAGCCCCATTTCGACCAGCCGTCCGGAATCACGACGATCATCGGCGCGATGCCCATACGTCCGAACACCGGATCCAGCACGTCCTCGATCGGCGGGTGCCACCTGATGCCGTCGGTGAGCGGCGTGATGACCTGTTCGGCGTTCTCCCCGTAGGCGTGCAGCAGGTACGCGGTCGCGTACCGCTCGTCTGGGTCCTGTTCATACGACGGCGGGAGATAGACGAAGATGTCGCGCTCGGTCGGGTCGCCCAGCAGGTTGCCCTTCAACTGGGTGCTTTCGAGGCGGGTGTGCACGATCATGTGCCGTCCCCTAACCGAAGTACTACGCCTGGGAGCTCGTCTCACCGGTGTGGTCGAATGCCTTTGCGACGATCTGCCACTCGCCCTCGATGCGAGAAAGCAGGAAGTAGTCCATGAAGTCCTGTCCCCACAGGCCGGACTCGACCAGCTTGACGCATGCCGCATCACCGGCGACATCGATTGAAATCACTCTGGCGGAGAACGGCCCGCCGGGCTCGGCCGCGACTGCAGAGCTCAGGCCGTCGAAGATCGCGACATCGTGCCGTTCGGGACCGAGTGCGCCGAACATGCGTGCCTCTGGGTGGAATGCCTGCTTGAGGTGGGCCTCATCGCCTGTCTGGCATCCGCGAACGTAGCCGTCGATCTTCTCGTTGATCTGCTCCAGGTCGCTGATGTTCTGGTTCATCGTGTCTCCTGGTCCCCACGCTGCCTCGAACGCGATAGCGCGATTTGACGCGCGACGAGGCGACGCTCACCAGGGCCAAAAGTCCCTCGGCGCGATGTTCAGCACCCCGAACCGACCTATATCGCCGCGAAGATATGCCGTTCACGTCGATGCCAGGAGTGGTTCGACGTGAGGGCGGCGGTCTCGCGCGTTGACCTCTGGTCGTCGTGGTCTTCACCGGCCGGGCGGCTGCGTTGTGCCTCGATGCCGCTGGGCGGAGGGCGCCTGATGAGTGTTGCACGGAGCGGGTTCGTCTCACTCGACTCCGCAGAGGCGCAGCCTCTAGCGCAGTTCTGGGCGGCCATGCTGGGCGGGGAAATCGTATACACGAGCGCGACGCCCGCGGACGTGCGCACACC
>JAVHVD010000020.1:0-4715 GCA_032160745.1 Pseudonocardiales bacterium | reverse complement strand
TAACGGTGGGTCAACTCTCCGGATCGGCCGATCGCGGATCTCCTCACGGACTCCTCGCTGCGCTCGGGTCCATCGTCGATCCACACCGCAAGCTCCCTTCGGTCGCGCGGCGGCCGGCTCTTCGCGCGAGCGCTCATCGCGTTCGTCGTCGCCTTTTCGACGGTCGGTGCCAGCCTCTTCGCGTTCGTCGTCGCCTTTGAACGGTCGGTGCCAGCCTCTTCGCGTTCGTCGTCGCCTTTTCGACGGTCGGTTCCAGCCTCTTCGCGTTCGTCGTCGGCTTTCGACGGTCGGTTCCAGCCTCTACGCGCGAGCGCTCATCGCACTTTGGTCACCAATCTCATTGCTTCCGCTTCAGGGCGTTCGTGGCTGGCGTTGGCAGGTGGGGCAGAAGAAGCTGGACCGGTTCATGAACGAGGTCCGCCTGATGGCGGTTCCGCAGCGGGGGCACGGCCGACCCTCCTGCCCGTACACGGCAAGTGACCGGTCGAAGTACCCGCTCTCGCCGTTGACGTTGACGTACAGCGCGTCGAAGGACGTACCGCCGGCGCGCAGCGCGTCATCGAGGACGGCCCGCACCTGCTCGAGCAGCCGCGTCACGACCGGTCGGGTCAGCCCGCCCGTCCGGCGTGCGCCGTGCAGACGGGCGCGCCACAGGGCTTCGTCGGCGTAGATGTTGCCGATCCCGGACACCAGCGACTGGTCGAGCAGGGCGCGCTTCAGCTCGGTGTCTCGTCGCCGCAGCCGGGCGGTGAAGAGCGCGTCGTCGAAGTGCGGATCCACGGGGTCGCGGGCGATGTGCGCGATCTGCTCCGGGACGTTCTCGCCGGGACGGTCGGTGGCCGGGACCAGGCGGTCGAGCAGCAGCCCACCGAACGTCCGTTGGTCGACGAAGCGCAGCTCCGGACCGCCGTCGGTGAAGCCGATTCTGACGTGCAGGTGTTTCTCGTCCGGCGCGTCAGGACGCTGGACGAGCAGCTGCCCGCTCATCCCGAGGTGGCCGACCAGGCACTCCCCTCGCGGGCCATCGGCCGCGGCCAGCGGGAGCCACAGGTACTTCCCGCGGCGCGACGCCGCCTCGACGGTGAGGCCGGTCAGCCGGGCGGCAAGATCGGCGCCGCCGGCCACGTGCCGCCGGACGGCGCGCGGGTGGCGCACCTCGACCGACGCAACGGTGCGCCCCGCGACCCAGCGCTGCAGACCGAGGCGGACGGTCTCGACCTCGGGGAGTTCGGGCACGGACGCGTCGGATTCCGCTCAGCGGGTGGCGGCGTCGCGGCTGGAGATCGCCCGCCAAGCCGTCTCGGCCGCGAGCTGCTCGGCCTCTTTCTTGCTGCTGCCCGAGGACGCCGCGAAAAGCTCGCCGGCCACCTGGGCCTGCGCGGTGAACGTCTTCTCGTGATCCGGACCGGAGGCGGTCATGACGTACTCCGGCACGCCCAGCCCGCGCTCGGCGGTGAGCTCCTGCAGGCTCGTCTTCCAGTCCAGGCCGGCACCGATAGTGGCAACGTCGCCGAGCAGGTCGTCGAACAGTTTGTGGACGACCCGGCCGGCCGCCGGTAGACCGAGCTGCAGGTAGATCGCTCCGAGGATCGCTTCGAGCGTGTCGGCGAGGATGCTGGCCTTGTCGCGGCCGCCGGTGGCCTCTTCGCCGCGGCCCAGCAGGACGTAGCTGCCGAGGCCGCCCGGACCGATCGTGCGGGCGACCGCGGCCAGCGCCCGCATGTTCACCACCGAGGCGCGCAGCTTGGCCAGCTTGCCCTCACTGAGCTCGGGGTGAGCGCGGTACAACGTGTCGGTGATGACGATGCCGAGCACGGCGTCGCCGAGGAACTCCAGCCGCTCGTTGTGCGGCAGGCCGCCGTGCTCGTAGGCGTAGGAACGATGGGTCAGGGCACGGCGCAGCAACTCGGCGTCGATCTCGACGCCGAGTGCCTTGGCCAACCCGCTCTGCTCGGCGGGCTCGGGTATCCCCTGCATGGGTACGGAGCCGCGCGGGCTCAGACCGCGAGGACCTGCTTGCCGTCGTACTGCCCGCAGTTCGAGCAAGCCGTGTGCGGCAGGACCATCTCGCCGCAGGCGCGGTTCGGGCAGCGCACGAGCGTCGGCGCCGACGTCTTCCACTGCGAGCGGCGGGCCCGGGTGTTGCTGCGCGACATCTTCCGCTTCGGAACGGCCACGTCGTCTACTCCTGACTAGTTGAACTGTTGGTGCGCGTCTCGGTCGAGCCGTCCCCGTTCACCTCGGTGAACTTGGCCAGCGCCGCCCAGCGCGGGTCGATCACGTCGTGCGTGTGTCCGGCCGGCAGATCGTCCAGCCGCTGCCCACAGGTGGGGCAGAGGCCGGCGCAGTCGGGCCGGCACAGCGGCGTCCAGGGCAAGCCCAGGACGACCGCGTCTCGCACCATCGGTTCGGCGTCGAGCAGGTCGCCGTCGATCCGAAGGACCTCATCCTCCTCGGTCGTCTCGTCCGTGGCGCTGTCCGGATACGCGAACAACTCACAGACGTCGACGTCGAGTTCGTCGGAGATCGGGTCGAGGCACCGCCCGCACTGTCCGGTCAGCGGCGCCGTGACCGTGCCCGTGACGAGCACGCCCTCGGTGACCGACTCGAGTCGGACGTCCAGTGCGAGCGGAGCACCTTCCGGCACTCCGATGAGATCGAGTCCGAGCCACGCAGGCGCGGGAACAGAACGCCGATAATCCTTCAGAGACCCCGCTCCGCGGCCCAGTTCGCGCAGGTCGAATACGAACGGACTGCGCGGAGTGGTGTGGGGTTGAGGCATCGGTGTGGTGTTCTCGGGCATGCGAAGACGAACCTGATCGGGTTGAGACCGTCGTTCAGCCTACCCAGCCAGCGGCTCAGGCCGAAATCGGCGCCCGTTCGTCGCCTTCCCGCGGGCCCTCCGCGGTCCAGGTGCCGGCCCGGCGCTGGCGGAGCGCGGTGCGCCCTTGCTCGGCCGTCGCCGCCGCCTTGTGCAGGACCGCGGAGAGGTCGTCCAGCGTCCGCTCGGCGTAGTCCTCGGCGTCGGCGGTGAGCTTCGTGGCGTATCGCTCGGCCTCGGCGCGGCAGTCGGCGGCGTACCGGTCGGCCTCGCCGCGAAGCTGGGAGTCGTACTGCTGGGCCTGGGCGCTGAGCTGGGCCTGGTAGTTCTCGGCGTCCTCGCGCAGCGCCGCGGCAGCGGCCGCGGCGGCCTGGTGGACGGTGGTCGCGGCGACAAGCCGGCCGTGCTCGGTCTGGGCGGCTTGAATGATGCCTGCCGCGTGCTCGTCGGACTCGCTGAGCACGGTCTCGGCGCGGTGGCGGGCGTCGGCGAGCACGGCGTCAGCGTCGGTGACCGCCCGCTCGCGGAGCTCGGCGGCCGCTGAGTAGGTGTCCTTGAGGACGCGGTCGCGGGTGGCGATGACGGTGCGTGCCTCGTCCATCTCCGGCGGGAGGACCTCGCGCAGCTCGTCCAGAAGGTCGAGCAACCGTTCGCGGGGTAGTACGCACGATGCGGACATGGGCACCGCGCGGGCCGTCTCGACGATCTCGATGAGTTCGCTGAGCAGCTCGTCCGTGCGGCGTAACGCCTCGTCGGTGCTCATGCCACCCCCCACCTAACCCGCGCTGTTGCGCTCCTTCAGCATCTTCAGGACGTTCGGCGGAACGAGCGACGAGACATCGCCGCTCCATTTCGCGATCTCCTTGACCAGGCTAGAGGCTAGGAAGCTGTATTCCGGGTTGGTGGGCATGAACAGCGTGTCGACGCCGGCCAGGCCGCGATTCATCTGCGCCATCTGCAGCTCGTAGTCGAAGTCGCTGACCGCGCGCAGGCCCTTCACGATGACCGGGATGTCGTGGACCCGGCAGTAGTCGACAACCAGCCCCTCGAACGTGTCGATGGCGACGTTCGGGTAGGCGGCAGTGACCTCGAGCAGCATGTCGCGCCGCTCGTCCACGGTGAACAGTCCCGACTTGGACTGGTTGACGAAGACGGCGACGACGACCTCGTCGTACAGGCTGGCGGTGCGGCCGATGATGTCGATGTGGCCGTTGGTCACCGGATCGAACGAGCCGGGGCACAACGCCCGGCGAACCTTGGCGGTGCCATCTGCGGCAGGCGGTTTCATTGTCGGCGACCGTACCAAAGGACCCCCTCGCCGTAGCGCCGGTCACGGACCGCGGTGAGGCCCGGCGGCCAGGTGGGTCCAGCGCCACGGGCGGAGCGTTCGACGACGACAACCGCGTCGTCGGCCAGCCAGCCGCCGTCGACCAGGTTGCCGAGCAGGGCGGCGAGCACCGCGTCGTCCAATGCGTAGGGCGGATCGGCGAAGATCAGGTCGAACGGGGTGGTGCCCGGTGTGCCACCTAGGAATGCGGCGACCGGACGGCGGACGACCGTCGCGCCGGGCAGTCCGACGGCGTCGAGGTTGCGGCGCAGAACCTCGAGGGCCGCGCGGTCGGACTCGACGAACACCGCCTCGGCAGCTCCACGGGACAGCGCCTCGAGACCGACCGCGCCAGTGCCGGCGAACAGGTCGAGGACGCGGGCGCCGTCGACGTCCAGCATCGCGACCAGCGAGTTGAACAGCGCCTCGCGGGCCCGGTCGGAGGTCGGGCGGGTGGCGCCCGCCGGGGATGCGAGCCGGCGCCCCTTGGCCAGCCCGGCGACGATCCTGACGTCCAGGCCCAGCCGGTCGTGGCCCCGGGGCGGCGCGACACGCGGCGTGCCGCGC
>JAVHVD010000019.1:0-11810 GCA_032160745.1 Pseudonocardiales bacterium | reverse complement strand
AAGGACGGCCAACTGCTGCTGCTCGAGAACGTCCGCTTCAACCCGGGCGAAACGAGCAAGGACGACGCCGAACGGCAGGACTTCGCCCGAGCCCTGGGACTGCTCACCGGGGGCGAGGACGAGGCCGGCGCGTTCGTCGAGGATGCGTTCGGGGCGGTGCACCGCAAGCACGCGTCGGTGTACGACATCGCCAAGCTGCTTCCCCACTACGTCGGCGACCTCGTACGCGACGAGTTGGGCGTGCTGACCCAGCTCACCGGTGAGCCGAAGCGGCCCTACGTCGTGGTGCTGGGCGGGTCGAAGGTGAGCGACAAGCTGGCGGTCATCCAGTCGTTGCTGCCGAAGGTCGACCGGCTGCTCGTCGGCGGCGGCATGTGCTTCACCTTTTTGGCGGCCCAGGGCCACGAGGTGGGTGGCTCGCTGCTCGAGTCCGACCAGATCGAGAACTGCAAGCGGTTCCTCGACGAGGCCGGCGACAAGATCGTGCTGCCGACCGACATCGTTGTCGCGGCCGAAGTGAGCGAGAGCGCGTCCACGCAAACGGTCCCGGCGAGCGAGATCCCGGCCGGCATGAAGGGTCTGGACATCGGCCCCGAGTCGGTCGCCGCGTTCACCGAGGCGCTGGCCGGCGCGCAGACGGTGTTCTGGAACGGGCCGATGGGCGTCTTCGAGCTGGCGCCGTTCGCGGCCGGCACGAAGGGCGTCGCCGAGGCCGTCGCCTCCACCGACGGTCTGTCGGTCGTCGGTGGTGGCGACAGCGCGGCCGCGGTGCGCGAGCTCGGCCTAGACGTCAACGCGTTCGGGCACATCTCGACCGGCGGCGGTGCGTCGCTGGAATTCCTCGAGGGCAAGGAACTGCCTGGTGTTGCGGTTCTGGAAGAAGTCTGACGTGGCGAACGAGCCGGTGTCCGTCCCATTGCCACCCTCCGGACGCCGGCCGTTGATCGCCGGCAACTGGAAGATGAACTACACGCACCTCGAGGCGATCGGGCTGACCCAGAAACTGGCGTTCAGCCTCACCCCCGAGCAGTTCGCGGCCGCCGAGATGGTCGTCCTGCCGCCGTTCATCAGCATTCGCAGCGTGCAGACGCTGATCGACGGCGACCGGATCCCCATCCGCTACGGCGCGCAGGACCTCTCGCCGCACGACTCCGGCGCCTACACCGGCGACGTGTCCGGGCCGATGCTGGCCAAGCTCGGCTGCACCTACGTCATCGTGGGCCACTCCGAGCGGCGCGAGTACCACCACGAGGACGACGCGGTGGTGAACGCCAAGCTCGTTGCCGCGTTCCGCAACGGCCTCACCCCGATCCTGTGCGTGGGCGAGCCCCTGCCGGTGCGAGAAGCCGAGGGGCAGGTCGCGCATTGCTCGGGCCAGCTCGACGGTGCGCTCGTCGGGCTGCCCGCCGACCAGGTCGAGTCGATCGTCATCGCCTACGAGCCCATCTGGGCCATCGGGACCGGCAAGGTGGCCACGCCGGAGAACGCGCAGGAGGTCTGCGCGGCGATCCGCGACAAGCTCAGCGACGTGTACTCGGCCGAGCTCGCCGACAAGGTCCGGATCCTCTACGGCGGATCGGTGAAATCGGCCAACGCGGCCGAGATTCTCGTCCAACCTGACATCGACGGCGCGCTGGTGGGCGGGGCCAGTCTCGACCCCGTCGAGTTCAGCGCGATCTGCGTCGCGGCCGGACAACCTGTCGCGGCTCGGTGAGCCGGTGCTCGGTCGACAGCCGGTCGCCAGGTAACCTTGTCCAGCAAGCAATCCTGCATACCCGCCGAACACCTGAGGCATTCGACAAATGATCTTGACGCTCTCGATCGTGATGGTCGTATCGAGCTTGCTGCTCATCGTCCTGGTGCTGCTGCACCGCGGCAAAGGCGGCGGCCTGTCCTCGATGCTCGGCGGCTCGTTCTACTCCAACCTGTCGGGGTCGTCCGTCGTCGAGCGCAACCTCGACCGGCTGACGATCATCGCCGGCGCAGTGTGGGCGATCAGCATCGTGGGCCTGTGCTTGCTCTACAAGAACGCGGCCTGACGCCGCCGCCTGGTTAGCTGAGAGGGACACAAGTGGCTGGTGGTAGCGCGATCCGAGGCAGCCGAGTCGGCGCCGGACCGATGGGCGAGAACGAACGGGGCGAATCGGCGCCGCGACAGATCGTGTCCTTCTTCTGCGCGAACGGCCATGAGGTGCGGCCGGCCTTCGCGCTGGACGCCGCCCTGCCCGACACGTGGGACTGCCCGCGCTGCGGCTACCCGGCCGGCCGGCAGTCCGAGGCGCCCCCGAATGCGCCGCGCAACGAGCCGTACAAGACGCACCTGGCCTACGTGAAGGAGCGGCGCTCCGACGAGGACGGCGCCGCGATCCTCGAAGAGGCGCTCGCCCGCCTCCGCGCCCGCCGCGGCGAAAGCTAGCCGTCCGCCTCTCCGGGCTTAACTGCTGTTGTCGCCCTCTCGCTGAATTCTTGCTTTCCAGCGGCTTTCCCGGGTTCCAGCCTCGCGCCTGTTTTTGTTGACTGGCGCCTTATCGGGTGAGTGGCGCCCTATAACGCGCCAGTCAGCCGATAAGGCGCCAGTCGACGTCGGGGACGTCGGGGACGTCGGGGACCGCGACCGCGGCTAGGGCAGTCTCGCCGCGGCGTCGCGGTCGACCAGCCACAGCGTGTGCCGCCGGCCGCGCGGGCGGGCCGACGGGACGTCAGTGAAATCGGCCCCGCCGAGCGCCCGACCCACGGCCTCCGCCTTGCCTCCGCCCGACGCGACGAACCAGATCTCGTTCGCCGCGTCGAGCGCCGGGAAGGTCAGCGACAGCCGGGTCGGCGGCGGCTTGGGGGAGTCGTGCACCGCGATCACCGACGCCTGCGTCTCCTGCAGCGCTGGGTGGCCCGGGAACAGGGAGGCGCAGTGCCCGTCCGGTCCGACGCCGAGCAGGACGACGTCAAACGAAGGGACGTCCGCACCCTCAGGCGCCGCCTCGGCGAGTTCGGCGGCGTACGAGGCGGCGGCCGCCTCGGCGTCGTCGCCGAACCCGGCGTCGGATGCCGGCATCCGGTGCAGCTTCGCCGGGTCCACGGCCACCTGGTCGAAGAGCACGGACAGCGCGGGCCGGTCGTTGCGGTCAGCCGAATCGGCCGGCACGTAGCGCTCGTCGCCCCACCACACGTGTACTTGCGACCAATCGATCGGCCTGCGCGCGGCGAGCGCGGCCAGGACCTTCTCGAGGATGCCGCCGCCAGTGACGACGAGGTGCGCCTCGCCGCGCTCGTCCAGCGCCGCACCGAGCGTGGCGGCAGTGCGGTCGGCAGTCCGGTCGGCGAGCGCCGTCGCGGATTCCTCGACGAGGACCTCGGGTGCGGGGCTCACTAGCCGGCCTTCTCGGCGAGCGCCGGATCGTGCCAGATGTGCTTGCGGACCGCCGAGCGATCTTCGAGGCCTTCGAGGCCGGTGACGTTGGCCAGTGCTTCGGCGTAGACGTGGTCGTGGTCGAGGCGGCGCAGCTCCTCGGCCAGCAGCTCGCCGAGCGGTCGCTCCCCGAAGGGCATGTACGAGTCCTGCTGGCCCTCGCGCCGCAGCACGAGGCTGCCGCCCTCGAGCATGGCCCGCGTCGTCTTGCCGTCGGGGAAGCCGATCTCGACCCCGCTGATCGGCTCGTCGTCATCGCCGTCGACCGACACGGCCATGCCCAACCGGGCCGACAGCCAGCCGGCGAGCAGCCGCGCCGACGGCTCGTTCTGCCCACCGCGGACCGACGCCGACTCTGGCTTGTGCCGCGCACCATCGAACGCTGACGCCAGCGCCGCGCGCCACGGCGTCAGCCGCGTCCACGCCAGGTCGGTGTCGCCCGGGGCGAAGTCCTCGGCCCGTTCGCGCAGGGCCGCGTTCGGGTCCTCGGCCCGCAGCACGTCGGTGATCCGCCGCTCGGCGAAGACGCCGAGCGGGTCGTAGGCGATCTTCTCCGGCGGCTTGCCGTGCCACCAGGTGACGACCGGCGCGTCCGGGGCGAGCAACGGCAGGGTGACCGACTCGGCGTGCAGGGCGAGTCGGCCGTACATCCGGAGGACGACGGACTCGCCCGGCCCCAGCCGTCCACCGATCGTCACCTCGGCGTCGAGGCGGGGCACCGGTGCGTCGATGTGCCGGCGGACCACCATCAGCATCCGCATCGGGTGCCGGCTGGACGCGATCGTCGCGGCTTCTTCGGCTTCCTCGACGTCCTTGTGCTCGACGACCACGACGAGGGTCAGCGCGATGCCGCTCGTGACGGCGCCGCCGGTCCGCCGCTCAGCGGCCAGTGCCTTGACCACCGCGGTGCCGGTGGTGTCCCAAAGAGTTGTCACGTTACGGCCTCCGCCACTGCCGACCGTCCTTGGCCAGCATGTCCTCGGACTCCTTCGGGCCCCACTCGCCGGCCCGGTAGAGGTGCGGCGTGCTGTCGGCCCAGAACTTCTCCAGCGGATCGATGACCCGCCAGGACGCCGCGACCTCCTCGCTACGCGGGAAGAGCGTGGCGTCGCCGACCAGCACGTCGAGGATCAGCCGCTCGTACGCCTCCGGGGAGGACTCGGTGAAGGCCTCGCCGTAGAGGAAGTCCATCGCGACGTCACGCACCTCCATCGCGCTGCCCGGCACCTTCGAACCGAACTTCAGCGTGACGCCCTCGTCGGGCTGGACGCGGATGACGAGCTGGTTGTGCCCGAGCTCCTGGGTGTCGGTCTTGCTGAACGGGAGGTGCGGCGCCTTCTTGAAAATCACCGCGATCTCGGTGACCCGCTTGGGCAGCCGCTTGCCGGTACGCAGGTAGAACGGCACGCCGGCCCAGCGGCGGGTCTCGACCCCCAGCCGGACGGCCGCGTAGGTCTCGGTGGTCGAGTCCTCGGGGATTCCTTCTTCGGCCCGGAATGCCACGGCGCGCTCGCCGGCCAGCCAACCCTGGTCGTACTGCCCCCGGATCGCGTAGCTCTCCATGTCGGTGGGCAGCGAGATCGCGCGCAGGGCCTTGAGCTTCTCGATGCGCACCGCCTCGGGCGAGAACTCGACCGGCTCCTCCATCGCGGTGAGTGCGAGCAGCTGCAGCAGATGGTTCTGCAAGACGTCCCGCGCCGCGCCGGTGGCCTGGTAGAACGCGGCCCGGCCGCCGATACCGACGTCCTCGGCCATGGTGATCTGGATCGAGTCGACGTAGTTGGCGTTCCAGACCGGCTCGAACCACAGGTTGGCGAAGCGCAGGGCGAGCAGATTCTGGACGGTTTCCTTACCGAGGTAGTGGTCGATCCGATAGACGTCGCGCGGCGGGAAGACGTTGTCGACCAGCCCGTTGAGCTCGAGCGCGCTGGGCAGGTCGTGGCCGAACGGCTTCTCGACCACCACGCGGCGCCAGCCCTGCGCCTTCTTCGCGTCCGACAGGCCCGTCCGCTGCATCTGCTTCAGGACGTTGGGAAACATCGACGGCGGCACCGAGAGGTAGAACGCCGCGTTGCCCTGAATGCCGTGCGACTCGCGCAGCCCGTCCATCACCGTGACGAGCTTGTCGATCGACTCGTCGTCGTCGAAGGATCCTTCGACGAACTTGGTATTTCCGGCCAGCCGCTTCCACACCTCTTCGTTCCAGGTGGTCCGCGCGCCGTCCTTCGCACTCTTGCGCGCCAGCGACTCGAACGAGCCGCCGCCCGGCCAGTCGGCGCGGGAGAAGCCGACGACGACGAAGTCGGTCGGCAGCAGCCCGCGGTTGGCCAGGTCGTAGACGGCGGGGATCAGCTTCTTGCGGGACAGGTCCCCGCCGATGCCGAAGATCACCAGCGCGCACGGCTCCGGGACCCGGGGCAACCGCCGGTCGGCCGGATCGCGCAGCGGGTTGCTGCGATCGGCGCCGAGCTCGTCCATCCCGGTCGCCACCGCGGCCGGGGTCGGTGCCATGCCGCGGTCGTCCGCGTTCGCCTCCGGGCCATCAGCCTGATTGGTGTCGGCCTTGGACTCGGCCTGCGGCACGTCGATCTCACTCATCTGCGGCGCCTTGGTCCGGGGATGTCCCGCGCAGCCTCATTTTCCGGCGGCGTCGAGCTGACTGTGGACGCTTTCGGCGAGCTGTGTGTACGAGTCCTCGAACTTTTGGACGCCTTCGGCCTCGAGCACCTCGATGAACTCGTCGTAGTCGATGCCCAGACCCTTGAGGTCGTCGATCACCTTCCGAGCGTCGTCGTAGGTACCGGCCACCGTGTTGCCGCGGACCTCGCCGTGATCGCCGACCGCGTCGAGCGTGGCCTCGGGCATGGTGTTGACGGTGTCCGGGGCCACGAGTTCGACGACGTACATCGTGTCGTCGTAGGCCGGATCCTTGACGCCGGTCGACGCCCAGAGCGGCCGTTGGACCTGCGCGCCGGCCTCGGCGAGTGCCTTCCACCGGTCGGAGGCGATCACCTTCTCGTAGCGTTCGTAGGCCAGGCGGGCGTTCGCGATGGCCGCCTTGCCACGCAGGGCCTTCGCCTCGTCGGTGCCGACCTTGTCGAGTCGCTTGTCGACCTCAGTGTCCACACGGGAGACGAAGAAGGACGCGACGGAGCGGATCGTGGACAGGTCGACGCCGTTCTCCTTGGCCCGCTCGAGGCCGCTCAAGTAGGCGTCCATCACGCTGTCGTAGCGGTCGAGCCCGAAGATCAGGGTGACGTTCACGCTGATGCCATCCGCGGTGGCCTCGGTGATCGAGGCCAGACCCTCTTCGGTGGCCGGAATCTTGATCATCACGTTGGGCCGGTCGACCAGCCACCACAAGCCCTTGGCCTCGGCAGTGGTGCGCTCGGTGTCGTGGGCCAGCCGCGGGTCGACCTCGATCGACACCCGACCGTCCTGCCCGTTCGTCGCGTCGTACACCGGACGCAGGACGTCACAGGCCCAGCGGATGTCGTAGGCCATCAGGAGGCGGATGGCGTCGTCACCCTCGATGTTGCGGGCGGAGAGTGCCCGCACCTGCTCGTCGTAGGCATCGCCCTTGTCGAGCGCCTTCTGGAAGATCGTGGGGTTGCTGGTGACGCCGACGACGTGCTTGGTGTCGACGAGCTCCTGCAGGTTGCCGGTGCGCAGCCGCTCGCGGCTGATGTCGTCCAGCCAGACCGAGACGCCTGCGTCGGACAGCTGCGCGAGTGCGTCGCTCATGGAGGTCTCCTTACCTAGTTGCCTGTGGTGGTGCCGCGGACCCGGCCGGCGCGTTCGAGCGCCGCATGCGCAGCGGCCACCACGCGATCCGGGGTGAAGCCGAACTGCTCGAACACGACGTCACCCTCGGCGCTGGCGCCGAAGTGGTCGATCGCGATGATCTCGCCGGCGTCGCCGATGATTTCGCGCCAGCCCTGGGGCACGCCGGCCTCGACGCTGACCCGGGCTTTGATGTCCGGCGGGAGGACTTGCTGCTGGTAGGACGACGGCTGCGCGCGGAACCACTCGATGCACGGCATCGACACCACCCGCACCGACGCGCCGTCGGCCTCGAGCACCTCGCGGGCCTTCAGCGCCAGCGAGACCTCAGAGCCGGTGGCGACGAGGATGACCTCGGGCAGCCCCTTCGAGCCCTCCTCGAGGATGTAGCCGCCCTTCACCGCGCCCGCCGTCTTGACCGGATCGAGCACCGGCAGGTTCTGCCGCGACAGGGCGAAGCCGACCGGGCCGTCGGTCTTCTCCAATGTCGCCTTCCAGCAGACCGCGGTCTCGTTGGCATCGGCCGGGCGGACGATGTCCAGCCCCGGGATGGCGCGCAGCGCAGCGAGGTGCTCGATGGGCTGGTGCGTCGGTCCGTCGCCGCCGAGACCGATCGAGTCGTGCGTCCAGACGAAGATCGAGGGGATCTTCATCAGGGCCGCGAGCCGAACCGGCGGGCGCATGTAGTCGCTGAACACGAGGAACGTTCCGCCGTACGCACGCGTCCCGCCGTGCACGGTGATGCCGTTGATGATGGCGCCCATCGCATGCTCGCGGATGCCGAAGTGCAGGGTCCGCCCGTACGGACCGCCCGGCCACTCCTTCGTCTGGTGCTCGGCCGGGATGAAGCTCGGCTCGCCCTCCATCGTGGTGTTGTTGCTCTCGGCCAGGTCGGCCGAACCGCCCCACAGCTCGGGCAGCGTGCCGGCCAGCCCGCTCAGGACCTTGCCCGACGCCGCCCTGGTGGACACCGAGTTCGGCTTGCCGTCCTTCTCGGTCGGGAACTCGACCAGCGCGGAGGTCCAGCCGTCGGGCAGCCGCCGGTCGCGCAGTCGCTCGACGAGCGCGGCGCCGTCGGGGTTGCCGGCCGCCCAGGCGTCGAACTGCTTCTGCCATTTGGCGTGCGCCTCGCGGCCGCGAACCACGACCTCGCGGGCGTGCGCGAGGACGTTGTCGGCGATGGCGAAGTGGACGTCGGGGTCGAAGCCGAGCAGCTCCTTGGTCGCCCGGATCTCGTCCTCGCCGAGCGCGCTGCCGTGCGCCTTGCCGGTGTTCTGCTTGGTGGGCGCGGGCCACCCGATGATCGTGCGGACGGCGATGATCGACGGCTTGTCGGTGACCGCCTGGGCCTTCTTGATCGCCTTCTCCAGCGCGACGACGTCCTCGCCGGAATCTACCCGCTGGGTGTGCCAGCCGTAGGCGGCGTAGCGGGCGAGGACGTCCTCGCTGAACGCGACCGCGGTGTCGTCCTCGATCGAGATGTGGTTGTCGTCGTAGAACAGGATCAGGTTGCCGAGCTGTTGGTGCCCGGCGAGCGAGGACGCCTCGGACGACACGCCCTCCTCGAGGCAGCCGTCGCCGGCGATGACGTAGATGTGATGGTCGAACGGGGACTCACCGGGCGCGGCGTCGGGATCGAACAGACCGCGCTCACGGCGGGCGGCCATCGCCATGCCGACGCTGTTGGCCACGCCCTGGCCGAGCGGGCCGGTGGTGACCTCGATGCCCAGCGTGTGGCCGTACTCGGGGTGACCGGGGGTGAGCGAGCCCCAGGTGCGCAGCGACTCGATGTCGGCTAGTTCCAGGCCGTAGCCGGACAGGAACAGCTGGCAGTACTGGGTCAGTGACGCGTGCCCGTTGGACAGGACGAATCGGTCGCGGCCCGTCCAGTTCGGATCGGTGGGGTCGTGGCGCATGACCCGCTGGTAGAGCAGATAGGCCAGCGGCGCGAGGCTCATCGCGGTTCCGGGATGGCCGTTGCCGACCTTCTGGACCGCGTCGGCGGCGAGTAGTCGCGCGCTGTCGACGGCCTTCGTGTCCAGGTCGGTCCACCAGTCCGGATGCGTCGTCTTGACGCCGTCCGCTGGGTCTGCCGTGTTGGTCACAGCCTGTTCGCCCCTTCGAAAATCGCGATCTGTCGGGCCGGATTTCGGCCTGTTGTCCCTGTCCTCGTACCCAGGCCAAGCGTAGCCACATCACGTGCCGCCGCGCCTATCGGAAGGTGTCTGGTCCGCAACACGACGCGCTGAGGCTGGATGCGGACCGGTCGGCTCCGACGGTTACTCTGATGCCGTGACGCAGACCCCCGTCGCGCCGAGCGATTCGGCGTTGCCCGACCGGGCAGACGCGGGCGGGACGGTCGGCTCGGCCGAGCGTGTGTCGACCGGTCGCCGGACGGCTCGCGGACGGGTCGCGTCCTACGTCGCACTGACCAAGCCGCGGATCATCGAACTGCTGCTGGTGACCACCCTGCCGGCGATGATCCTGGCCGCCGACGGGCTGCCCACGTGGTGGGTGGTGGTCGCCACGATGGTCGGCGGCACGCTCGCCGCCGGCAGCGCGAACGCGCTCAACTGCTACGTCGACCGGGACATCGACGCGCTGATGCGGCGCACCACCCACCGCCCGCTCGCCCGCCACGACGTGTCGCCGAAGGGCGCTCTGGTGTTCGGGCTCGTCCTGGGCGTGCTGGCCGTCGCGCTGATGGGCGCGGTCACCAATTGGCTCGCCGCCGGGCTGACCGTCGCGGCCATCGCCTTCTACGTCGTCGTCTACACGATGCTGTTGAAGCGGCGGACCTCCCAGAACATCGTGTGGGGCGGGGCGGCCGGGTGCATGCCGGTGCTGATCGGCTGGTCGGCGGTCACCGGTTCGCTCGCCTGGCCCCCGGTGGTCCTCTTCGCGGTCGTCTTCTTCTGGACGCCGCCGCACTTCTGGGCGCTGGCCATCCGTTACCGCGAGGACTACGCGCGCGCCGGCGTGCCGATGCTGCCCGTGGTCGCCTCCCCCCTTCGCGTGGCCCGCGAGATCGTCGTGTACGCGTGGCTGACCGCGGCGGTGTCGTTGGTGCTGTGGCCGCTCGCGACCGGTTGGGTGTACGGCGTCCTCGCCGTCGCCTCGGGCGCGGCGCTGATCGTGGCGGCCCACCGCCTGCTGGCCCGCACCAAGCAGGGCGCCAACGCCAAGGCCGCCATGCAGCTGTTCCACCTGTCGAACAGCTACCTGGCGTTCCTCTTCGTCGCGGTCGCGGTCGACACCTTCATCCGCTGACCGCAGCCGGTGCGGCTCAGCCGGCGGCGATGGAGACCGGGAAGCTGACCGCCTTACGCACGGCGACCGTCACACCGTCCACCCGCTCCGAGCCGGAGATCTGGATGGTCCCCTTCGTGAAGGTTGCGGGCACGTCGAACACGTCGAAGATGAAGTTGCCTGTCTCGACGTTGCGGGCCCGCAGCGACGACCCGTCGGGCAGCCGCAGGTGCAGCAGCTGCGGGTCGAAGCCGAACGTCTTGCCCGGGGATTCCGGGTCGGTGTAGTTCAGCTTCACCGAGAGGATCGCGTGCTTCGCGTCCCGCGCGTGACGGGTCTCGTGCCCGGGGACCCAGAAGTCGATGGATGCGATCGTCGCGCTGGCGTGGAAGGTGACATTGGCCGAATTGCTGCCGTCGGACAGGCGGATGGGCACCGACGCGCTCTTCGCGACCAGTCCGGTCCGGTGCTTGCGAGCCAGCACCGCGAGGTTCCCGGCGCCCGGCTTGCCGCCCGGCAGCGTCAGAGTCTGGGTATAGCCGCCGTTCACCAGCTGCAGAACCGCAGATCCCGACGCCGGTACCGCGGCGACGACCCATTCGTCCCCGCCGTTGGTCTCGGGCACGTCGCGCGGCGCGCCACCGTCCACGACGAGCTGGGCCTGTCCCGATCCGCTGCCGCTGACGTCACCTTCGCTGTAGGAGACCTGGAACGCGATCAGCTGCTGCCCGCTGGGTACGGACCGGGCCTCGTCGCCGCGCCCGTAGCGCGGGATCGGCCCGGCCGCATCGAGCGTGACGCCTGTGTCCCGCCCGACCATCCGGGCGTTGCTGAGCGACTGCGGCGACGGCGTCGGGCCGAGCACCGCGGCGGTCAGGACGTCCTGTTCCGCGGCCGGCGGCTTCGGAACGGACAACCCACCCGCGCCAGAGGGCGCGTCCTTGCCGTCCGGTCGGACGAACGTGAGGTCGCCGCCCTGGCTCTCGGCGGTCGGATCGTTGAGCGCGTTCGGCGGTTGGAGGGTGGCGGTCTTCCCGGTCAGGTCCGGGTCCAACGGGAGGCGGACATAGGGCTTGGCCGTATCGCCGTCGACGAAGAGGACCGGTCCGCACCGGAGCGCCTCGTCGACGTCGCTCGACTTGGTGCCGGACGCGGCCTTCTTGGGCTGGGCGAAATAGCAGCGGGTGTCGCCGTTCTCGGCGCCGTGGCGGGACTTGACGTAGGTGTGCAGCGCCGTCTCCGCCTTGGTCAGGACCTCGTCGGGCGCCGCGATCTCCTTGCCCTTGTAGGTCAGCGGGGTGGCGCCGTCGGGCCAGGCCAGCCAGGTGATGAGCCCGGCCGCCAGCACCGCGACGGCGAGCAGGGTGAGCAGCAG
>JAVHVD010000018.1:0-4121 GCA_032160745.1 Pseudonocardiales bacterium | reverse complement strand
GGTCCGATGCGTGCAGGTCGGCAACTCCGACCACCTCTACCTGGCGGGGCGAAGCATGGTCCCGACGCACAACAGCACGCTCGGTCTAGACATCCTCCGGGCGGCATCGATCCAGCACGGGATGACGAGCGTGCTGTTCTCGCTGGAGATGGGCCGAAGCGAGATCACCATGCGGCTGCTGTCGGCGGAGGCTCGGATTCTGTTGTCGCACCTGCGCACCGGCCAGATGACCGACGACGACTGGAACCGGCTCGCCCGCAAGATGGGCGAGATCGCGGAGGCGCCGATGTTCATCGACGACTCACCCAACATGTCGATGATGGAGATCCGGGCCAAGGCCCGCCGGCTCAAGCAGCGCCACGACCTCAAGGTGGTCGTCGTCGACTATCTCCAGCTCATGACGAGCCCCAAGCGGGTGGAGAACCGTCAGCAGGAGGTCGCCGAGATGAGCCGGTCGCTCAAGCTGCTGGCCAAGGAGCTCGAGGTCCCGGTCATTGCGATCAGCCAGCTCAACCGTGGCGCGGAGCAGCGGGCCGACAAGCGACCACAGATGTCCGACCTGCGAGAGAGCGGCGCCATCGAGCAGGACGCCGACATGGTGATCCTGCTGCACCGCGAGGACTTCTACGAAAAGGAGTCACCCCGCGCGGGCGAGGCCGACCTGATCGTGGCGAAGCACCGCAACGGACCGACCAAGGACATCGTGGTGCTGTCACAGCTGCACTACTCGCGGTTCGTCGACATGCAGCGGACCTGAAGCCTCACAACGGGTCGTCGCGCTTGTTCCCGCGTTCGGCGAGGAAGCGCTCGAGCTCGGCGCCGAGCTCGTCACCGGTCGGCAGCGACGCGGCTTCGGTGAGCGACGTCCCGCGATCCGCGACCACGGCGTCGTACTGCTCCTCGAGGTTGCGCACCAGCTCGGTGAGCTCCTCGGACTGGCCCACCAGTGCCGCGATCGACTCCTGCGCTTCCCGGGAGCTCTCCTCGAGCGCTCCCACGCTCAGCGTCAACCCGGTCGCCCGGCCGACGGCGCGCACGAGCGCCTCGGCTCCCGGCGGATAGGCCGCCTGGGCGAGGTAGTGCGGCACATGGACCGCGAAGCCCATCGAGTCATGCCCGGCGGTCGCCAACCGGTGCTCCAGCAGGTGTCCGGCGCTGCCCGGCACCTGCACGCTTGCCACCCACGGCTGGTAGCCCTCGATGAGCTCTTTGCGTGATGCGTGCGCGGTGATGCCGATCGGCCGGGTGTGCGGCACCCCCATCGGGATCGCGTTGACGCCGACGGTGAGCCGCACGCCGAGCCGCTCGATGACCTGCCGGACCGCTTCGCTGAACCGGTCCCACTGGAAGTCCGGTTCCGGCCCGGCGAGCAGCAGGTACGGCGTCCCCTGCGCGTCGCGGAGCGCGACGATGTCGAGCCGCGGTTCGTCGTACGCCGTCCAGCGGTCCTCGACGAACGTGAGGTAGGGCCGGCGGGCGCGGTAGTCGAGCAGCTGGTCGACGTCGAAGCTCACGACGACCTGCGGCGCCGACGACCCGAGGAGGTGGCTGTGCACGAGCTCGCGCACCTGCCCGGCGTCGACGAAGCCGTCGAGCGCCTGGATCAGGATGGGTGACCCGAGCCCGGCGGGGAGGTCCGCCGAGATGTCGTAGAGGTCGGTTGGGTCGAGCACGCGAAGCCTTCCGTCGGTGGTGCCTACCTATCCAACGCCCGCGCGGGCGCAGAATCATCCACCGGGTCAACCTGTCCGCCGGACGGCTCAGGAAAATGTGGCGAAAGGCGGACGAGAACGACAGCCTGAGCACATCATGGCGGTATGACGTCCGGAGACCAGTTCACGCTGCGCCGGCACGCGGCGCGGGCCGACGCGCTCATCGAGGTGACCCGCAGCCTGGCCGAGCTCGGGCCGGACCTCGACCGGCTGGCCGCCCTGGTGCTCGACCGGGTCGCGCACCTCGTCGGCGACGCGGTGACCGTCTGGACGCTGCCGGTGGGCGCGCAGGACGTCGTGTCGGCCGGCAGCACGCACATCGACGCGCAGGCCCGCCGGATGCTCGAGGACATCCAGCGCAACGCCGGCCCGCAGAGCGCCGACGGCATCACCCGCGCCGTCATCGACACCGGCGAGCCGCTGGTCATCTACGACTTCGCCTACGAGGACTACGTCGAGCGCATCCACCGCACCTACCGGCCGTGGATGAAGCAGTACGGCGCGAGCAGCCTCGCCGTCCTGCCGATGCGCGCGCGCGGCCGGGTGCTCGGCGCCATCGGCGCGACCCGCGACCGCGGCCGGCCGCAGTACACCGAGTTCGAGATCGAGTTCATGCAGGCACTCGCGGACATCGCCGCCGTCGCGTTCGACAACGCGCACCTGCTGCTGCCGGCCGAGGGTTCGCCGGGCGACTGACCGACGCCGGACCGCCGTACACATGTCCGCCGTTGTTCAGCGTGTCGTCACCGCTGCAAGCCCGATGATCCGCCATGCTCAAAAGCGTGAAGGCCCCTCCAAGTATGAGTTGGAGGGGCCTTCACCGGATCTCGGTTGCCCGCGATCCTTGCCACCGGACCTGATGGCCGGAACCTTGCGGCGCCGGCCACCGTGTTCCGGTGACGTCTGGGGTGCCACCGCCGGCGCCGTCGCGCAGGGGGTGCGGCAGATCCGTCGAGGAGCGAAATGGGTGTGAGGGCCCCTCCAAGTATGAGTTGGAGGGACCCTCACGTGACCGATCCTTGCGGACCGGTCCGTCACTGTTTTCGAACGTCTCACGCAGCTCGCCTGCTTCTGCCCTCCGCGGCCGGAGTTGCCCCCAGCCGTGTCGAACATCCGCCTGCGATCCGCTACCGCTTGAGTTCCGACCGGTGCGGTCCGGCTCCGGTTGCCCTTCGCCATTCCGCTCCGGAGACCTCCCGGTGCGAGTCGCCGTACTCGGTGACGTGTTGTGATTTCTAGTGCCCGCACATCGTGCTGGCAAGGGCAAAGTTCAAACAATTTCAAGAAAGATTTGCTATCCACAGAGACCGCCCGGTTGTCCCCCGAAGCCGCGCTGTTGTCCACGGGTTGTGCACCGACGCGTCCACAGCACAGCCGGTTCGCGGGCGACTCAGCGCAGCTGGTCGATCGCTCGCAACAGCCGCTGTTCGGAGACCGGGTACGCCGTCTTCATCGGTTGCGCGAAGTAGCTGACCCGTAGCTCTTCGATCATCCAGCGCAGTTGCCTGACCGGTTCGCTGCGCCGCGCCGCCGGGCGCAGGGACGCGACCAGGGCGTCGTACGCGCCCTGCACGTGGTCGATGGACGCAAGCTGCCGCTGGTCGCGCGCCGGGTCGGCGGCGAGCTTGTCGAGCCGGCGCGCCATGGCCTGTACGTACCGGCCGACGTCCGGCAACTTGGCCGCGCCGGTGTCGGTGACGAAACCCGGGTAGACCAGCCGCGCCAACTGCGCCTGCATGTCGGTCAGCGCGGGCAGCACGGCGAGACTGCTCGCCGTACTGAGTCGGTGCTGGACGTCGGCCGCCGCCGCGAGGATCTGCGCGACCTCCCCGACGACCCGCGACATCGTCGGGAGCAGCCGCTCGCGCACGTGCGCGAGCAGCGCGGCCCAGTCGCGCTCGGTCCAGATGACGCCGCCGCCGGTCGCTACCAGCGAGTCGACCGCGCAGCCGGCACAGTCCGCGAACAGTGCGGCCGGGGTGGCGTGCGGGGCGTGGGTGAGGGCCAGCTTGCTGGCGTTGGACAGCCCGGCGAGCACCGGTTTGGCCGGCGCCGGGAGATTGCCGAGCAGCAGCCGGCGCAGGCCGGCGCGCATCGCATCCGCCTGCTCGGCCTCGGTCGGCAGCACCCGCAGCGCCACCCCGTCGCCTTCGGCGACGAGCGCGGGATGGCCGACGATCCGGTGCCCGCCGCGCTGCTCCTCGAAAACCCGCGGCAGGTCGCCGAAGTCCCACGTCGTCACGCCGGCGCGCTCGATGGAGGCGGCGACCCGCGAGACGCTCGCCCGCACCGTGGGCTGCAGCCGCTGCTTCAGCTCGTCGAGATCGCGGCCCTCGGCGAGCGTCGCGCCGTCGCCTGCGACGACGCGGAACGTCATCCGCAGGTGGGGCGGCACCCGGTCGAGCGCGA
>JAVHVD010000017.1:0-12553 GCA_032160745.1 Pseudonocardiales bacterium | reverse complement strand
GGCGGCATGATCATCTGATCGACCTGGGTGGGTTTCCCCGTGACTCCGAGCATCCGCGGCACCGAGAAGCCGTAGATGTCCGCGTCCAGCACACCGACCGACAGGCCCTTCTGCGCAAGCGCGGCGGCGAGGTTGACGGTGACCGACGACTTGCCCACGCCGCCCTTTCCGGAGGCGACGGCATAGACGCGGGTACGGGAACCGGGCTGGGCAAACGGGATCTCATTGGCCGGCGCGTCACCCCGCAAGGTGGTGCGCAGCTCGGTGCGCTGCGCGTCGCTCATCACGCCCAGCCGGACGTCGACGGTGGTGACGCCGGGAACGCGGGAAACGGCCTCGGTGACGCTCCGGCTCAGCTCGGCCTTCATCGGGCAGCCGGCGACGGTGAGCAAAACACCGACTGCGACCGAGCCTCCGGCGGCGATGGTGATCGACTCGACCATCCCGAGTTCGGTGATGGGTTTGCGGATCTCCGGGTCGTTCACCGTCGCCAGAGCTGCGCGGACGGCTTCCTCGACAGGTGAATCGGGCTGCGGCACGCTGCCGATGGTACGTAGGATCGACCGTCGTGACGCCTCTGCCCCCTCCGACGGAGCCGGCGGTCACCGTGCCGCGAGCATCCGACTGGCGCGTGGGAGTGTGGCGGTCGTTCCTGCGGGCGCACACCACCGTCGTGCGCGAGCTCGAACGCGAGCTGACGTCCGAGGTCGGCATGCCGCTCAGCTGGTACGACGTCCTGCTGCAGCTCGTCGAGGTGCCGGAACGCCGGCTGCGGATGGCCGAGCTGGCCGACCGGGTGCTGCTGTCCCGCTCGGGGCTGACCAGGCTCATCGACCGGCTGCAGGCCGAGGGGCTCGTCCGCCGCGAACCGTCGCCCGATGACGCGCGGGGGACGTTCACGGTGCTCACGCCGGAGGGCTTTCGCCGGCTGCGGGCCGCGGCGCCGGTCCACCTGTCCGGCGTTCAGCGGCACTGGCTCGGGCGCTTCTCTGACGGCGAACTGCGCGAACTCGGCGATCTGCTGGGCCGTATCGCACCCGCGGACGGGTGAGCGCCCCAGAACGTTCGGCGGTTGTCCGCGACTCGCTCGGTGTGGGCCTCGCCGTCGGCGCCTACGGATTCGCGTTCGGGGCCGCCTCGGTCGCGGCCGGCCTGTCGGTGCTGCAGAGTTGCCTGCTGTCGCTGTTGGCCTTCACCGGCGGCACCCAGTTCGCCGTCGTCGGGGTGGTGGCCGGCGGCGGAAGCGCCGCGGCCGCGCTCGCCGGTGGGTTGCTGCTGGGCTCCCGCAACACCCTGTACGCGATGCGCCTCGCCCCGCTGTTGCGGGTCCGTGGCGTGCGTCGGCTCTTCGCCGCACTCGGAACCATTGACGAATCGACTGCGATGGCCGTCGCGCAACCGACGGCGCCGCTGTCACGAGTGGCGTTCTGGTGGACGTTCGGCGGCGTCTTCACCTTCTGGAATCTGTCGACCCTGTTCGGCGCGCTGGCCGGGTCGCTCGTCGACCCGGCCGCGTTCGGCCTGGACGCCGTCGTCCCGGCGGCATTCCTCGCGCTGCTCGCACCTCGGCTGCGCAACGGCGTGCTCGAGCGACGGATCGCCGCGGCCGGCGCAGTGATCGCCGCTGCGCTGATCCCGTTCACGCCCCCTGGTGTGCCGGTGCTCGCCGCGTGCGGCGCCCTGCTCCTCGCCGCCCGGTTGCGCGAGCGATGAATCTCTGGACGCTGGTGATACTGACCATCGCCGGCTGTTACCTGTTCAAGCTGGCGGGCTACCTGGTGCCGGCCCGGCTGCTGGAGCACCCAGGCACGCGCCGCGTCGTCGAATTGCTCCCGGTCGCGCTTCTCGCCGCGCTGGTCGTGGTCGAGGCGATGGCCGACGGCCGGCACATCGACCTCGACGGGCCGCGGCTGGTCGGGTTCGCGGCCGGCGCTGTCGCGGTGTGGCGCCGCGCGCCGTTCCTGGTGATCGTGCTGGTTGCCGGGGCAACGGCGGCGCTCCTGCGCCTCGCGATCACTCAGAACTGAGGACGGTGCGGACGGCCCGGAGCGCCTGCTCCGGGTCAGCGCCGAGCGCGTGGGCCACTGTCGCGTACTGCTGGGCCGCCGCGTACAGCCGGTTGCCGACCTCGTCCGCGCCGGCGGCAACGACGGTGCCCGCGCGCCCCCGGGTCTCGACCAGACCGGCCGCCTCGAGCTCGCGGTAGACCCGGGCAACGGTGTTCGCCGCCAGGCCGAGATCGACGGCCAGGGTGCGGACCGGCGGGAGCCGAGTGCCGACGGGCAGGCGGCCGTCGGTGATCCGGGCGGCCAGCTGCCGGCGGACCTGCTCGAACGGCGGGACGGACGAGGAGTGGTCGACCGCGATCGAGGCCGCGAGCATTCGCAGCAGTGGTCAGCCGGAGAACGGCTTGGCGTGGACGAGGGTCACCTTCATGGTCTTGCCCGTCGGGGTCTCGTACTCGACCGTGTCGCCCTCACGCGTCCCGGTGAGCGCCACGCCCAGCGGCGAGGCGGCGGAGTACACGGCGACGCCGGCCGTCTGCGCCTCCTCGCGCGAACCGATCAGGAACGTCTCGTCCTCGTCGTCGCCGTCGAACCGGACGGTGACGAGCATGCCGGGTCCGGCGACGCCCTCGCTGACCGGCGCCTCGCCGACCTTGGCGCGGCGCAACAGTTCCTGCAGCTGGACGATCCGGCCCTCCTGCTTGCCCTGCTCCTCGCGGGCCGCGTGATAGCCGCCGTTCTCCTTCAGATCGCCTTCTTCACGCCGATCGTTGATCTCCTTGGCCATGATCGGGCGGTTGGCGATCAAGTCCGCCAGTTCGGCCGACAAGCGGTCGTAGGCCTCCTGGGTCAGCCAGGTGACGGGGGCGTCCTCGGTCGGGGGCACGGGGGATCTCCAGAGTGGTCTAGCGGAACTGACGAAGCATCGAACGTAACACCGCAGCCCCTGAGGTGCCCAAAAATCAACCGTTGCGGGCACCCGTACACCCGCAGCTGTGGGTCGAAAACAACCCGGGCGCGCCGATGTCCGGCCTTCAGGAACAATGGGCGGGTGAAGGAAGAGCAGCTGCGGCTGATGGCCGTCCATGCCCACCCCGACGACGAGTCGAGCAAGGGTGCGGCGACGATGGCGCGCTACGTCGACGAAGGCGTCGACGTCCTCGTCGTGACGTGTACGGGGGGCGAGCGCGGCAGCATCCTCAACCCGGCCCTGCAGCACCGTAAGGACATCGAGGAGAACATCTCCGAGATCCGCCGCGCCGAGATGGACCGGGCCCGCGCGATCCTCGGTGTCCGTCAGCACTGGCTTGGCTTCGTCGACTCGGGGCTGCCCGAGGGCGACCCGCTGCCACCGCTGCCCGAAGGCTGCTTCGCGCTGGCGCCGTTGGACGACGCGGTCGAGCGGCTCGTCCGCGAGATCCGTGACTTCCGTCCGCATGTCATGACGACCTACGACGAGTTCGGTGGCTACCCGCATCCCGACCACATCCGCACCCACGAGGTTTCGATCGCCGCCGTCGAGGCGGCCGCCGACCCCGACCGGTTCCCCGAGGCGGGTGAGCCCTGGCAGGTGCTCAAGGTGTACTACGACGTCGGCTTCTCGATGGAGCGCACGCAGGCGCTGCACAACGCGTTGCTCGAGAGGGGCCTGGACTCTCCGTTCGAGGAGTGGTTCAAGCGGCGTGAGGAGTGGTTCGGCAAGCGCCGGCCGCCCGAGATCACCACGAAGGTGCCCGTGGCCGACTGGTTCGAGCGGCGCGACGCTGCGCTGATGGCGCACGCGACCCAGGTCGATCCAGCGGGCTGGTTCTTCAAAATCCCGCTCGACCTGCAGCGCGACGTGTGGCCCACCGAGGACTTCGAGCTGGTCCGGTCGCTGGTCGACTCGGCGATTCCCGAGGACGACCTGTTCGCCGGGGTGCGGGCTCGGTTGAACGGACACCGAGTGAGCATCGCCGGGCCGCCCAGCGGCCCGAGGAGCGGAGCGAGCGCGGGAGCGAAGGGCGAAGTGGAGGCGTGATGCAGGCAGAGTTGCTCGCCAAGAGCGGGGAGGCCGTCAAGTCCGGGCCGATCGGGCTGGCGGTCATCCTGCTCCTCTGCATCGCCTGCTACTTCCTGTTCAAGTCGATGTCCCGGCACCTGAAGTCGGTGCGGGAGGAGTTCCCGAACGACGAGGGCGCCGCGCCGCCCACCGACCCGAACGCCGCGCCGCCCACCGGCCCGAACGCCGGTCCGACCGCCGGCCCGGCCGTGTCGATCGAGAAGCGCGCCGCCGCCGAGCCGGGTCAGTCGACCGACTCCGCCGTCCCTCCGGAATAGCGCGCCGCGAGTTCGCGGGCCGATGCCGTGATCAGTCCCCGTAGCTCGGCCGGTTCGAGCACCTCGACGTGCTCGCCGAGCTGCATCAGCGCGTGATGACCGTGGCGCACCGACTCGATCGGCACCGTGGTCCGCGTCCATCCGTCGGCATCCGGTTCGGACATCTCCGCGCGCGCCCGGCGCGCCGCGACCGTCCCCACCAGGAACAGCAGTTCCCGACCGGCCGGCGAGAGGCGCACCACCGCGGTCTCGCTGTACACGCGCTTCTCGTACCCGCGCTGGTAGTCGGCCCAGAACGTCTCGAGATCGAAACCCGCTGGGCGCTGGAAGGTCTCGTCCCGCACCGCCGCGGCGAGGACGCGCGACACCCGGTACGTGCGCGGGCCGCGCCCGTCGTCGGGCACCGGCACCGCCACGAGGTACCAGGTGCCGGCCTTGAGCACGAGGCCGAGCGGGTCGAGCAGCCGCTCGCCCACCGCGCGGTTGGCCCGCTCGTAGCGCACGTCCACGCGCCGCTGCGTCCACACCGCCTCGGCGACGGTGGCGAGGTACGGCGGGGCGTCGTTCTCACGCAGCCATCCCGGCGCGTCCAGGTAGAACCGGTCCCGGATCCGCGACGCGCGGTCGCGCAGCTCCTCCGGCAACGCGGCGAGCAGCTTGAGTTGAGTAGCGGCGAGCACGCTGCCCAGTCCGAGGTCGGCCGCGGCGCCGGGGATGCCGGAGAGGAAGAGGGCGTCGGCCTCGTCGGCGGTCATCCCGGTGAGCCTCGTGCGGTAGCCGGCCAGCAGCTGGAAGCCCCCGTTGCGGCCGCGAGTCGCGTAGACCGGGACGCCGGCGGTGCTCAGGGCGTCGACGTCGCGGTAGATGGTGCGCAGCGAGACCTCGAGCTCATCGGCCAGTTGCGCGGCGCTGACCCGGCCGCGCACGGTCAGGGTGAGCAGGATGGACAGCAGCCGGCTCGCGCGCACCGGCCGATCTTCGCACCTATACCTGACGCTGGATGTCAGGTTTGACGGTCATGCTCGGTTCGACAGGACACGGACGAGAGGGAGCGACGATGACGGTCGGAAAGCTGTGGTCGGTGACGCTGGACTGCGACGACCCCGAGAAGCTCGCCGCCTTCTGGGCGGAGATGCTGGGCGGCAAGGTCGCCTACACGTCGGACAAGTTCGTCGGCGTCGAGCTGGAGACGGGCACCTGGATCGGCGCCTACCAGATCCCGGACTACCAGCGCCCGAGCTGGCCGGACGGGGAACCGCCGAAGCAGTTCCACCTCGACCTCTCCGTCGAGGACCTCGACGCCGCGGAGTCGGCGGCGGTCGACCTCGGTGCGACGAAGGCCGAGCACCAGCCCGAGCCTGATCGGTGGCGGGTCCTGCTCGATCCGGTCGGGCACCCGTTCTGCCTCACGAACATGTCGTGATGCAGGCGACCCGCGAACAAGTGATCGCCTACCGCGTCGCGGCGCAGGGGCTGCATCGCGAGTCGGCGTCGGTGGGCGATCTTGCGGTGCTGGACATCGGCGTGCAGGAGGCGATGGGGCACCCGGCGGCGCTGGCGTTCGCGGCTCGGCTGCCGTCCGGCGTGTCCGTCGCGCCGGCGGAGGTGGCCGTCGGCCCGGGCCATCGGCTGGCCTTGGCGTGGACGCTGCGCGGGGCGCCCCACGTGCACCGGCGGCGGGACCTGGACGCCGTAGGGCGTGCGCTGTGGCCACTGTCCGAAGCCGACGCGGCCGGGCGGCTGAACGAGACCGGCCCGTCGGTGAAGAAGGCGGGGATCCCGGCGCTCGAGCAGTACGAGATCGCGGTCGCGGCGATGCGCGGGGTCGTCTCGTCTCCCATTGCGAAGGGCGCGGCCAGTACGGCGGTGACCAAGCGAATCCCGAAGGTGATGTGGCGCGACTGCCGGCCGTGCAAGGCGCACCACGTCTCCGACTCGGCGATGCGGTCGGCGGCCCCGGCGGCCGGGCTCGAGATCGAGCCCGGCACGGCCCCACCGGTGCTGCTGCGGCGGGCGAAGGCGAAGCTGCCGGACGGGCCGGACCCGGAGGCCGTGGCCGGTCTGGCGCTCGGTTACCTGCGCCTGTTGGGTCCGGCCGGGGTCGGTGACTTCGCCGGCTACCTCGACGCGCGACGGGCCGATGTTGCGACGGCCTGGCCGGACGAGCGGCTGGTCGAGGTGACGGTGGCCGGCCGCAAGGCGTGGCTGCCCGAGGACCGGGTCGACGCGCTGGCCGATCCGCCGGACCCCGACATCGTCCGGCTTCTCGGCCCGTTCGATCCTTACCTACAGGCACGCGACCGCGACCTCATCGTCCCGGACAAGGCGGTGCAGAAGACGCTGTGGCCGGTGCTCGGGCGGCCGGGCGCGTTGTTCGTCGACGGCGAGATCGCCGGCACGTGGCGGACCAAGGCGACCGGCGGCAAGCTCACCATCACCGTCGATGCGTTCGGCCCGCTGCGTCCGTCGGTGTGGATGCAGGTCGACGCGGAGGCCGAGCGGGTGGCCGAGGTGCGCGGCGCCAAGGACGTCACCCTGAAGCGCGCCGAGTAAGCCCCGGGCCACCCCAACGATCAGAACGGGGTCGGCACCAGCAATTCGACGTTGCGGTCGGTGATCGTTCCGCGTCGCCCGTCGCGCACGGCGGTCTCGGCGTCGCGTTGCGGATCGTTGACCGATAGCTCCCGGGCGAGGGCCGCCAACTGGAACTGGCTGGGCAGGCTCGCGCTCCAGGTCGTTCCGGCCGAGTGGTCGATGATCGTGCCGAAGATCGACAGCGTGCCGTTGCTGTTGTCCACCATCTCGACGATCCGCGATTGCGACGGCCAGTCGACGTGGGCCGCGGTGTTGATCTCCCAGAAGCCGCCCGGCGCAGCGGCGCCGGCCGCGCGCGCGTGCGGCAGTACCTGGTTGCGGTGCGTGTGGCCGTTGACCCAGGCGACGACGTTCGGGTACTGCAACAGCAGTGCCTGCACGGCCGGGCCCAGGACCCGGCCGACGCCGAGCGGGTTGTTCATGGTGGCGATCGTGTGGTGGCTGAACAGGACGATCAGCTTGTCCGTGCCGGGACTCGGCACCCAGCTGCCCGTAGCGTCGAGGTGACGCGAGCTGTTGGCCTCGAGTTCCGCGTTCAGCCAGGCGAACTGCCCGGTGTCGATGGAGCCCGCGTCGTAGCCCGTGGGCGTGCAGGAGTCCAGCGAGATGAAGTGCACCGCGCCCTTGTCGAAGGCGTAGTACGCCGTTCCGGCCGCGACGTTCTGGCTGGTGTAGCCGTGCCCCACCGGCGTTCCGCTGGTGTTGAAATGCTCGGTGACGGTCTGCTTGCGGGTGAGCAGCCGCCGCTTCGGGTCGGCGGTCACGAGCTTCGCCGGGCCCGCGGTCAGCAGGGTCGCGAGGGCCGCCGCGTTCCCCGCGCCGATCGCGCCCAGCAGGGCGGCGACGTCGACGCCGACGGGGAGGCCGGTCACCTTGAGGTTGCCGACGGCCACCGCATTCACGACGCCGAGCGAGGGCACCGTGCCCTGCACCAGGCCGTCGTGGTTGCCGAACACGGAATACCAGTCCGTCCCCAACCCGGTCGACGTGAACGGGCGGCGGCAGACGTTGTGCAGCGTCGGCACTGAAGGGAACCCGTACTTGGCCCGGTAGTTGTCGAGCTTGGACAGAAACGGCCGGCCGCCCGGGTGGTAGTAGGACGAGTCCCAGTCGGTAGGGCCGCCGACGCCCTCCCACTTGGTGAGGTTGCCCGAGTCGGGCCGGATGACCTTGCCTCCGTCGAGCAGGTCGATGTGCCAGCGCAGCTCGTTGTACTGCGTGTTGTCGGAGTTGTCGCCGGTACACACGGTGAAGTCGATCGCCCGGCCGCTGACCGGCGCCGCGCTGGCGAGCCCGCGCACGCGACGGGCCATCGAGTCGGCGATCTGGGTCGTGAGCATCTCCCACGGCCGGTAGGCCGAGGAGAACGGAACCTGCGCGGCGACCGGGCTGCCCGGATCGTTCAACCGGTCGAGGAACTCGACGCGGGCCGGCGACTGCGCGTCGATGATGTGCATGTCGGTCAGCTGCGCGAACGCGGACAGAGCGACCCGCGTGCCCACTGGCGGCGGCGCCGCGGCGAGCAGCTCGGTACGCGCGAGGGTGGGCTCACCGGCCCCGGTCACGATGTGCCGATACCCCCCGGTGCCGGGCGGCCCGTGCAGCAGGGTCTGGGCGAGGGTCGTGCCTGTGGGCGCGACCGGGACAGGGGGGGCCGCGGTGGCTGAGCCGGGCCGGAGTAGCGAGCCTGCGGCGACCGCGCCGGCCGCGGCCGCCCCCATTCCCAGAGCCTGGCGCCGTGTGACTCCGCGTGTCTCTTCCGGCTGCTCGCTATCGGTCATGGGCCCGCCTTCGCGCTCGTCTCCAGTGACGTCGGGGGCAGCGTTGCACGGATACCAAGATCCGTCGAATTGACCGGGGAGTCAGTCGTCGGCTGGTCGCTGCCGGTTGGCCTTGATGGTTCCGCGACGCTTCTTGGCGTCGACGCGCCGGGCCTTCGCCGCGCGCGACGGTCGCGTTGCGCGTCGCGGGGGAGACGGCGGCTCCAACCCGTCGACGACGAGATGCTGCAGCCGGGCCCGGGCGGCGACGCGGTTCTGCCGCTGCGAGCGGTGCTCGGACGCGGCGATGGTGAGCACGCCGTCGATCAGCCGGCCACCGAGCCGGTCGATCAGCCGCTGCCGCTGCGCATCGGTCAATGCGGTGGACGCCGCGACGTCCCAGCTGAGTTCGACGCGACTGTCCGTCGTGTTCACCGACTGCCCACCGGGACCGGACGACCGGCTGAATCGCTCGGCGAGTTCGGCCTCCGGGATCACCAGGCCGTTCGGCAGGCCCCGCCGTGGCCGGATGACCAGATCGGTCACGGCTTCGCGGGCGTGGCCTGCACCTCGCGCATCCAGGCGATGACCTCGTCCGGGTCCCGCGGCAGTGAGCCGGACAGGTTCACGGCCGCGCCGTCGGTCGCCACCACGTCGTCCTCGATCCGCACGCCGATCCCGCGCAGCTCGGGTGGGACGGTGCGGTCATGGGCCTGGAAGTACAGGCCCGGCTCGACGGTCAGCACGGCGCCGGCCGCGAGCGTCCCCTGCTTGTAGTTCTCCTCGCGGGCGCTCGCGCAGTCGTGCACGTCGATGCCCAGCATGTGCGACGTGCCGTGCAGCGTGTACCGGCGCTGCACCCCGGCACCGGGCTGCTCCTCGTCCTCGGCGCACGCGACATCGGCGGTCACCGGCAGGATGCCCCACGAGTGCAGGTGGTCGGCCAGGATGTACTGCGCCGCGCGGTGGGCGGCCAGGAAGTCGGCGCCGGCCTTGACCTCGGCGATGCCGGCGGCCTGGGCCTCGAGCACCGCGCGGTAGACCTTCAACTGCGCCGGCGACCACTCGCCGCTCACCGGCATCGTCCGGGTCACGTCGGCGGTGTACAGCTCGTCGGTCTCGACGCCCATGTCGGCCAGCAGCAGCGTGCCCGGCTCGATGACTCCGTGATTGCGCCACCAGTGCAGCGCCGTGGCGTGTGTGCCCGACCCGACGATCGACGTGTAGCCGACGTCGTTGCCCTCGAGCCGGGCGCGCCGCCAGAACGTGCCCTCGAGCCACCGCTCGCCGCGCACCCCGGCCTGGCCGACAACGAGCGGCAGCTCGCGGGCGACGTCGGCGAACCCGCGGCCGGTGACCTCGCAGGCATAACGCAGCCGGCCGAGTTCCCACTCGTCCTTCACGAGGCGCAGTTCGTCGAGTGCCTGCGCCAGCGCGTCGTTCTCGCCGCGAGGCAGCAGCGCGTCGACGGTCGGGTCGTACCCACGCAGTACCGCCGCGGCGTCGTCGCGCCGGGCGGACAGATCGCCGGCCAGCGCGTCGAGCGGGCGGCTGGTGATGCCGAGCACCGTCGCGGTGTCGTCGACGCTCGGCACGTTCCCCAACCAGACGGCACCGTGGGTGCGGCTGGTGAAGTAGGCGGCCTCGCCGGGGTTCGCGTACCGGCGGACGTAGAGGGTGCTGTCGTGGCCGTCGCGGTTGGGGGTCATCACCAATACCGCTTCGGCGACCGTCTCGCCGGTGAGCCACGTGAAGGAACTCGAAGCACGGAACGGGTAGTCGGTGTCGTTGGCCCGGACCCGCATGACTCCGGACGGGACGGCGATGAGCGTGCCCGGGAACTGCGCGGACAGCGCCGCGCGGCGCCGCGCGGTGTACGGGGCCACCTCCGGCGACGCCGGGTGCGGCATCGGCGCCGCGGGGTCCCAGTCGCGGGACAGCGCCTCGCGCAGGTGCTGGGGCATCGGGATGTCGTGCGACGCGGTCTCGGCCTGCGACCCCGGGTCGGAGGCCTCCGCGGTGACGTCGTTACCAGCCTCGACGGCCGCCCTCTCAGGCGTATTTTCTTCGACCATTGACCGAGTGTATGGCGCGGTGCCACCGCTTCGACCCGGCCGGCATGCCATACGTTATTGGGGTGGAACCCGGCAACGAGCAGTACGGAACGAGCCCGTCCGAACAGTGGCCGCGCGAGGTCGGCCCGCGGGGCTGGGCGCCGCCGCCCCTGCCGCCCGAGCAGCGCGGCGGGGTCAACCCCCTGAGTCGGGCGCGCACCGGTCTGATCGTCCTGGTCGCGCTGCTGACCGAGCTGATCATCATCGTCGCGGCCGACAACCAATGGGTGAGCGACCGGATCATCCGCAACGAGCAGCGCACGAACAGCGTGGCGCTGCGGTCGTTGGCGAACAGCTGGCTGACCTACACCTGGCGCTTGAGCCCGAGCAACGGCGCGAACGCGAACGAGGTGTGGGGAAGTCAGGTCGCTCTCGTCCTCACCGTGCTCCTGGTCACCGGCCTACTGGTGGCGGCGGTCGTCCGGGGGCCGGTCACCTTCTGGCGCGCCTTCATCGGCATCTGGATGGCGGTGATCGTGGCGACCCTGGTCGGTGGGTTCATGCGCGGCATGTTCGAGCCGTTCAGCAAGCTGCAGATGCCGAAGTCCAACCGGCTCACCCGGGCCGTGTTCGGCGGGTTCGGCGTGAATCCGGGAACGGTGGCCGCCGGCTTCGCGCTCGGCCTGGTCGTCGCTGTGGTCGCCGCGACGGTTGCCGTCGTGTCCCGCCGCTCGGCGCCGCAGTTCGCCGACCCGGCGTCGGAGCAGGCACCGCCTCCGCCCTACCAGCCGCCCGAGCAGCCACCGCCGTTCTTCGGCAACGCCGGTGACCAGGGCTATGGCCGTTTCGACGCCCCAGCGACGTCACCTTCCGGGGACGATGCCTCGGCTACGACTCAGTTGCCGTCCATGCGCAAGGAGGACCCCCCGCCGAGCCCGCCGCCCGCCGGTGCGCCACCGCCGGCCGGTGCGCCACCGCCGGCCGGCGATGACGCCACGACCCGGTACCGGCCGATCGACGAGGACGACGACCTCGGGAACGGCCCCGAGCGGCACTGACGCCAGGCGTCAGCCCACGACCTCGAAGCCGATGCCGGCCTTGCGCAGGCGATCGATCAACGCATCGCCCATCGCGACCGCGGTGGTGACCTGTCCAGCCGTCGCCGGAAGCTCGTCGAAGGCCAGGCACAACGCCGACTCGGCCAGCATCTTCGCCGTCTCGTCGTAACCGGGATCGCCGCCCGACACACGGGTCACGACGCGCTGCCCGCCACCCTCGCCGACGAAGCTGACGCTGAACCAACTGGTGGCCCGCTTGGCCGCCGACGGGCCGTCGCCGGGTTGCACCCGGTTCTGCAGCGCCCGCCGGAGTGGCGGCATCTGGGCCGCACCGGCGACCGCGGCCACTCCGGCCACGGTGCCGACGGCGCTCGGCAGGCGCGGCATCGAGACGTGGTGGGCGTAGCGGAAGTCCGGTCCGTACCGGGCCAGCGCCCGGGCCGAGCGGCCGACGACCTGCGGGTCCAGCGACGGGAAGGGCAGCGACCAGCCACCGTTGACCGGGTCGCGGCCGGGCCGTCCGGGGCCGGCGTGGACGAATCGGCCGTCGCTCGGCGGGTTCAGCGCCTTGCGCTCCCGCGCCGCAGCGATGTTCTGCCGCGGCCGCGACATGGCGGTGAGCGCGGAGTAGAAGGTCCCGCCGGAGAACGCAGCCGAGACCCGGACGTAGCCGGACACGCGCAGCGGCACGTCGGCCGGCAACTGCAGCACGGTGAAGTACGCGCCGAGGTCGTGGGGCACCGAGTCGAAGCCCGCGGCAT
>JAVHVD010000016.1:0-10125 GCA_032160745.1 Pseudonocardiales bacterium | reverse complement strand
GTCGTCCTGATCCAACCGCGGCAAACCCTTGATTCCACCCCGCTCGGGTGCCACGTTTCTCCCATTCGTTCGGGATATCCGGTAAACACCATTCGAACTCTCTCCGCTCGCTGGAGGCACCGATGTCGGTCGGAAAAAGGCGTTCACGGTCGAAACAATTGCGATTGGGCTGGCTCCTCGGCGACGCAGACCGTCTCGCAGGTGACGCAATCGGGCCTGATCGGCAGCCGGCGACTGCGTCTTCTCCACCGGAACCACGGCGGACATGGTGACGCCCTCGGGCGCGGACACGATCAGTCTGTGGCGCCGAGCACGGTCGTCAGGAAGCGGGTGAGCGCCTCGAGCAGGGTCAGCCGGGCGGCAAGGCTGCGGTACTCGTGGCCTTCCCCCGCCAGCTCGAGGTACTCGACCCGACGGCCCAGCGCCCGTAGCCGGGCGACGATCTGCAGTGCCTCGTTGCGCGGCACGTTGGTGTCCAGCTCGCCGTGGACGACGAGCAGCGGGGCCTCGATGAGCTCGGCCTGGTGCAGCGGCGACAGCTCGGCGAGCAGGGCCCCGTCGTGGTGCGGGTCGCCGTACTTGGTGACCGCCGCCGCCGCGATCCACGGCTCGGTGTCGCGGTAGAACGTCAGCAGGTCGCTCATACCGCAGATGTCGACGCCGGCCGCGAACAGCGAGCCGTGCCAGGTCAGCGCAAGCAGGGTCGCGTACCCGCCGTAGGAGCGCCCGGTCACGGCGATCCGAGCGGCATCGACACCGTGCTCGCGGACCAGCAACCGGGCGCAGTCGGCGATGTCGGCGACGGCGTCGAAGCGTCCGTAACGGTCGTCGGCGTGGACGAAGGCCCGGCCGAAACCGGACGAGCCGCGGATGTTCGGCGCGAAGACGGTGATCCCGGCCGCGGCGAGGACCTGATGCTGGGCGGTGAACACCGGCCGCTCCTGGGCCTCGGGCCCGCCGTGCAGGCTGATCATCCCCGCGCCCGATCCGCCCCGTCCGCGGTAGAGCCAACCGGTGAGCGGCAGCCCGTCGTGCGCCTCGAAGCGGACGAGCTCGGGGGTCACCAGATCGTCCCGCGGCGCGGGCGGCGGGACGGTGATGCGACGCCAACGTCGCGTCGCCACGTCCACGCACCAAATGCTGCGGGGCGCGACGGGGCTCTCGACGGACAGCACGGCGCAGCTGCCATCGCGGGTCAGCACCGCGCCGGCGACAACCTCGCCCGGCAATCCGGGGCAGGGCGTCCGCGCACCCGTTCCCGTGTCCAGCAGCTCGACCTCGCTGCGGCCGCCGGCGTTCCACACCAGCAGCAGCGTCGAACCGGCGGCGTCGGCGTCGGCGAACTCCAGCTCGGCGTCCTCGCGTCCGGCGAGCGAGCCGGCGGCGACCCGGTCCCCGTTCTCATCCATGCCGATCGCGACGAGCTCGCGGCGCGGCAGGCCGGCGTCGGTGACGAGGTAGGCAGTGTGCCGGAAGCGCGGGTCGCCGAGTGGCGCCGGGCGAAGCAGGCCGACGTCGGTGGACCCGGTCTCGGGGTAGGGCAGGGTCGGATTGTCCCGGTCGGCGGAGCGGTCCAGCAGCACGCAGAACTGGGCGCCGCGCGAGCCGTCACGAAGCAGCGCGAATCGGGTATCGGCGCTGAGGTCGAGCACGGTCACCAACCCGCCACGGGCCACCGGCTCCGTGTGCCCGGTCCCGGCGTCGATCAGGACTGCTTCGTTCGGTTCACCGGGCCGGTCGTCGCTGACCGTGACGAGCAGCTGGTGTCCCTCGCGGGCCCACGGGCCGAGCGCCGCATGCTGTTCGCCTCCGGCGACCCGGCGGCCGTCGGTGCCGTCCGGTCGCACGACCCAGACCTCGGTACGCACACCGCCGCCGGTGGCCACCGAACAGGCCAACCACTGGCCGTCCGGAGACCAGTGCACGGCCACCACCGGGTCGGCCGTCAAGGGCAGCAGTACCGCCTCGGTCTCACCAGCCGTGTCCTGCACCCACAGCTGCGGCGTGCCGGTGCGGTCACTGACGAACGCGACCCGCGATCCGTCCGGTGCCGCCGTCGGTGCCCAGCATCCCCACGCGCCAACCAGCGCGCGCGCGAGCTCGGCGACCGCCGTCCACGCGGTGACCGTCGTCGACATCGTCAGCGGACGCCCATCGTCTGCAGCCACATCTCGATCAGCGCGAGCTGCCAGAGCGCGTTCGAGCCGAGATTGGTCCGGGCCGTGTTCGGGTCGGCAAGCATCCGGTCGACCGCGTCGGCGCGGAAGAGGTTGCGCGAGCGGGCAGCCGGGTCGGTGAGCGCGGCGCGCACCCGCTCGAGATAGGGCCCTTCGAGCTGGCGGATCGCCGGCACCGGGAAGTAGCCCTTCGTCCGGTCGATCACGGCGTCCGGGACGACGCCGCGGCTGGCCCGCTTCATCACGCCCTTGCCGCCGTCGGCGAGCTTCAGCTGGGGCGGGATGGTCGCCGCGAACTCGACGAAGTCCTGGTCGAGGAACGGCACCCGCGCCTCGAGCCCGGCCGCCATCGTCATGTTGTCGACGCGCTTGACCGGGTCGTCGACGAGCATGATCTCGGTGTCGTTGCGCAGCGCAGCGTCGAGCGTTGTCTCGGCCCCCGGACGCGCGAACTGCTCGGCCACGAAGGCGCGCGCGACATCGGACTCGACCAGCCATTCCGGGTTCACGAGCGAGGCGAGATCGGCGTACGGCCGATCGAAGAACACCTTGGCGTACGCGTCCACGGCGTCGCCGCGGGGGATCCCGGCCAGCGGCGGGTACCAGTCGTACCCGCCGAGGATCTCGTCCGCACCCTGACCGGACTGGACGACCTTCACCGACCGGGCGACCTCCTGGCTGAGCAGGAAGAACGCGACGCAGTCGTGGCTGACCATGGGCTCGCTCATCGCCGCGACCGCGCCGTCGATTCCGGGCAGCAACCGGCTGGAGTCGATGGCGATGCGGTGGTGGTCGGTGTCGAAGTGCTTGGCGACGATGTCGGAGTACTCGAACTCGTCGCCGGACTCGCCGCCGGCCGAGTCGAAGCCGATGCTGAACGTCTGCAGCCCGGTCTGCCCGGCCTCGGCCAGCAGCGCCACGACCAGGCTCGAGTCGATGCCGCCGGACAGCAGCACGCCAACGGGGACGTCGGAGACCATCCGCCGCTCCACCGCGGTCCGGAGCGAGTCGAGGAACGCCTCCTGCCAGTCGCGCTCGGACCAGTCCGAGCGCGCGTCGGCGCGGGTGAACGGCGGGTCCCAGTAGAGCGTGTCGGTGAACGAACCGTCCTTCTCCACCACGCGGACGGTGGCCGGCGGGAGTTTGCGGATCCCGTTGAGGATCGTGCGCGGCGCCGGAACGACGGAGTGGAAACTCATGTAGTACGCGAAAGCGGTGTGGTCGATGGATGTGTCGACCCCACCGGCGGCGAGCAGCGCGGGCAGCGTGGAGGCGAAGCGCAACCGTGCGGTGGTGTGGTCGAGGTAGAGCGGCTTGATGCCCAGCCGGTCGCGGCCGAGGATCACCCGGCCGGTCGCCTGCTCGACGATCGCGAACGCGAACATCCCGACGAAGCGGTGGACGCAGTCGATGCCCCACTCGGCGTAGGCCTTGCCGATGACCTCGGTGTCGGAGTGGGAGAAGAAGACGTGCCCACGCGACCGTAGCTCGTCACGCAGCGCCTCGTAGTTGTAGATACAGCCGTTGAAGACGATGGTCAGGCCGAGCTGCTCGTCGACCATCGGCTGCGCGCCGGCGGCCGACAGGTCGATGATCGCCAACCGCCGGTGCCCCAGCGCGATCGGACCGGCGTCCCACAGGCCGCTGCCGTCGGGCCCTCTCGCGGACAGCCGCGAACACGCCCGCTCGACTGCGGCGACATCGGCGCCGGACCCGTCGAAGCGGATCTCACCGGCCAGCCCACACACCTGTCGTCCTCACCTGCTCTCGTCGTTCGGGTCGGCGATGATCCACGTGTCCTTCGCGCCGCCGCCGCGCGATGAGTTCACCACCATGCTGCCTGCCGGGGCCACCCGGGTGAGCGCGACATCGGCCAATCGGGCCTGCCCCGGGGCGATGCCGGACAGGCAGACGAAGGCGCGCAGGTCGACGTGCCGTGGCTCGAACCGGCGTTCACCCAGCACCGGATGGGTCGACAGGGCGACCACCTCCTGCGCGATCCAGCCACGTGGATCGGCCTCGATCTCCCGGCGGCGGCCCTCGATCTCGGCCGGCGTTGCGTCCGGGCCGATCAGCACTCCGCTGCCGCCGTAGCCGTCGACCGGTTTGCTGACCAGCTCGTCGAGCCGGCCCAGCACCGACTCGCGTTCGGTGCTGTTGGCGCAGCGATAGGTGGGGACGGGCTGGATGAGCGGCCGCTCGCCGAGGTAATAGTTGATGAAGTCCGGCACCAGGCAGTACATCGCCTTGTCGTCGGCGACCCCGGATCCCGGCGCGTTGGCCAGCCGCACGGTCCCGTCCTGCGCAGCGGCGATGATGCGCTCGCCGATCCGCTCACCGGCGGAGTCGCGCAGGTCGGCCAGCTCGACGCCCAGGCGCAAATAGAGCAGGTCGACCCGACGCCCACCTGCCCGCACCCGGCCGGCGTCCACCTCGATCTCGTCCGGCTGCACGAGCAGGAAGCCGGCGGCGTTCGCGATCATCTGATGCTCGTACCAGGCCGAGTTGTCGGCGCCGTCGGACAGCAGTGCGATCACCGGGTCGTGCCGCCCGGCGACGGCGCGCAGGGTGTCGCCGATCAGTTCCAGGGCACTGGCCGGATCGCGCAGCGCGGTGCCTGCGCCGAGCTCGGGCAGGGCTTCGTCCGTCAGCCGGCGCACGGCGATCGCGTACCCGATGCCGGAGGGCACCCGCGTGTTGTCCTCCAGCACCCGCCAGCCGCCCAGCGAGTCCTTGACCAGGTCGAAGCCGATGATCGGCGCGCGCATCACGTCGGCCGGCAGCAGGCGGGCCGCTGGATCCCAGCCCGGCCCGTCCTGCACCGTCGGCCAGTCCAGCACCCGGTCGTCGACGATCTTCGCCCGACCGTAGATGTCGCGCAGGAACATCTCGATCGCCCGGGCGCGCTGCGTCAGGCCCGCGGCCAGGATCGACCACTCGTGCGGGGCCACGATCCGCGGCACCAGGTCGAACGGGAAGGCCCGCTGATCCCCGCCGACGCCGAAGGTCAGCCCCTCGACAATGGCGCGGTCGCGGGCAACGGCGGCGCGGGCGTGCAGCTCGTCCACGCCCAGCGCGTCGAGCAGGTCGAAGACCGGGCGGTAGCCGGGATACGGGACGCCGGAGCCGGCGAGCGCCTCGTCGTCGCCGGTCTCGGGGTAGTCGGTCGTCAGTGCCGGGCGCGCCAGCGGCAGCGGGGCCTGGCCGCGGGTCTCGGTGAGCACGAGCGCCACGACGTCGGACAGCTTGCCGCGTTCGGCGAACCGATCGCGCTGCCGGGTGGTGGAGTTGCCGTGGGCGAGTAGGCCCTGGGAGAGCCCGCGCACGTCGTCCCAGTCCCCCGCTGCCTCGAGGTGCGGACGCAGCCGCTCGACCAGTGCGCGGACCACGTCCGCGGCCGGCGCGGGTTGCGGCGCGGCGGCCGGACCGAGCAGCGGACCGGACAACCCGCTTCGGGCGGCCCGCCACATCGCGACGCGGTGGACCGGCTCGGGCCGGCCCCGCAACGGAGCGCCGCGCTGATCGGCCGCGGCCGCCTCGGCGACGAGTGCGCGGAACAGGCCGGCGATGAGCACCGCGTCGTCGATGAGCGGGCAGGCGTCACACACCCGCAGCTCGACCGTGGGCACGTGGGCCGAGGGGCGGGCGTCGAAGTAGGCCATCTTCGCGTCGGAGATCACGCCGGACTCGATCAGGTCGTCGACCAGCCGGTCGTAGTCCTGCGCGGTCTCGGCGTAACCGAGGCTGCCGGCGGTCGGCCAGCGCTGCCAGATCATCGTCCGGAAGCTGGCGTAGCCGGTGTCGGCGGCGTTCCAGTACGGCGAGCTGGCCGACATCGCGAGCAGGGTCGGCAGGTCTGGTGCCACCCGCTGTGCCACGCGGACGGCGAGATCGCGGTCGTCCACCCCGACATGTACCTGCAAGCCGCAGATGAGCTGGTCGTCGACGAGGATCCGGTAATCCTGCTGCATCCGGCTGAACCGGCCCTGCGTGGTGAGCTCGAAGTCCCCGACCGCGGACAGTGGCGCGCTGCCGGTGGCGACGACGCCGAGCCCTTCGGCCGCGGCGACGTGGTCGACCATCGTCCGCAGCCGGACGAGGTCTGCGCGCAGCTCGCTCAGCGACAGGCAGACGTTGGTGTTGGTCTCGACGGTGGTGCGCTGCAGCTCGGCCGCGAACCCGACGTCGGGCAGTCCGCTGAGCAGTCGGGCGGCCTTGGCGCTCAACCGCCCGGTCCGCAGATCGACGACGTGGAGTTCCTCCTCGACGCCGATGGTGCGTACGTCGCCCATCGCCGCACGGTACGTCGTCGTCGTTTCGGGCATGTGTCGCCGCGGTGCGGTGCAGTGCGGGTGCGGAGCGGTGCAGTGCCGTGCGGTTCAGCCGCGGACGACGGCCAGGTCGGGCCGACGCATCGTCTCTCGAGCCAGGACGGCGAAGTGCAGTCCGACCACGACCTCGGGGTCCGCGAGGTCGACGCCGAGCACCCGCTCGACCTTGCCGATCCGGTCGTAGAGGGCCGCGCGCGAGATGAACAGCTCGGCCGCCGCAGCGGTCTTGTTGCCGCCGCATCGGCAGTACGCGGCCAGGAAGTCGTAGAGGCGGGTGCCGTGCTCGGCGTCGTGGGCGAGCAACTGACCGAGTTCGCGTTCGATGTAGTCGTGCACGGCCGGCTCGGCCCGCAGCGAGTAGACCAGGCCGCGCAGCCGCAGGTCCGGCGGCCGGAAGTAGGCCCGCTGGGGCGGCAGCCCCAGCGCCGTCTCGGCCACCTGCATCGCCTCCCGCAGCGTGTCCTGCGCGCGCTCGATACCGACGACCGTGCTGCCCGCGCCGACGACCAGGTGAGCTTCCGACCTGCGCTCGGACACCGCGTGCAGCCGCTCGCTCAGCCGGCCGAGTACTGCGTCCGGGTCGGCGCTGCGCTCCTGCGAGAGCAGCACGGCGACCCGGTCGTCGTCGAGTGGCCCAACCAGCGCCGGGACGCGTAGCCCCTGCAGAGTCGCGACGGCCTGGCTCGCGATGTCGCGCAGCAGCGCCGGGATGCCACCCGGCCCCGCATGCTCGCCGGTCGGGCGGACGACGACACCGGTGAGCCGGCGCCGGTCGAGCGGAACGCCCAAGGCCCGCGCCCGGCCGGCGGTTTCGGGTGGCAGCTCCGGTGAGAGCGCGAGCGCGGTGAGCAGGGTCCGGTGCGACTGGCGCTCCAGGCTGTCGATGTCCCGATCGGTCAGCCGGTTGATCACGAGCGCCGTCGCCCCGCGCTCGAGCAGCATGCGCTCCCGCTGGGTGGGTGCGCCGTCGCAGAGCATGATCAACCGACCCCAACCGCCCCCGCCCGGAGCGGTCACGCTGACGGCGAACCAGCTCTCGCCCTCGTCGGACGCTGCGGATGACCGAGCCGCGGCCGACAGCCGTTCCCATTCGGCGAGGACGTCGGCCGGTTGCCGCTCCGCCGCGCTGTAGGCGAGCACCTGGTGGACGACGTTCTCGTAGATGACCGGTCGGCCGGCCATCGCCGCCACCAGCTCGACCACCTGCTGCGGCCCCTGCCCGGCCAGCGTGAGCTCGGTGAACGCCTGGTGGGCCTCGTCCGACGCGATGAGTTCCTGCATCCGGGCGTTGAGGATCAGGGTGTGGACGGCCTGGGTGACCGCGACAAACGGGGTCACCCGCCGCAGCTCGATCAGTGGCAGCCCGACGCGCTCGGCGCCGGCGACCAGTTCGGCCGGCAGGGCGTCGCGGTACCGGCGGCCGAGCTCGACGGCCAGCGCCGTGACACCGGCCGAGCTGAGCTCCTCGACGTAGCGGGCGAGCGCGGCCGGCGACTCGGGCAGCGCGATCCCGGTGGTGAGGATCAGCTCGCCGCCTTCGAGCAGGCTGGCGATGTCGCTGACCTCGCTGACGTGCACCCACCGCACCCGGCGGCCCAGGTGATCAGCGCCGGCTCGTACCTGCGGGTCACCGCGGCGCACGGCGGGCAGGTCGAGCACGTCCAGCAGCGCGGGAAGCAATGCGGCCTCCAGAGATCGGGCAGACGCACAACCCTACAGATCGTCGGACTCGAGGGCGTTTCCCGACAATGTGTCGGTTACCGGTGCCCCATCGCAGGACTAGCGTGAGGCCATGGTGAATCGCATCTCCCACTGGATCGACGGCACGCTCACTCCGGGCACCTCGGGCCGGACGAGCCCGGTCTACAACCCGGCCACCGGACTGCAGTCCGGCGAGGTCGAGCTCGCCTCCGCGGCCGAGGTGTCGGCGGCGGTGTCGAGCGCCAAGGAGGCGGCCCGCGAGTGGCGCAGCGCGTCGCTGTCGCGCCGCTCCGGTGTCCTGTTCGCCTTCCGCGAGGTGCTGCACGCCGGCGCCGACGACCTGGCCAAGATCATCACCGCCGAGCACGGCAAGGTGCTGTCGGACGCGCACGGCGAGATCGCCCGAGCGCTCGAGAACGTCGAGTTCGCCGCCGGCGTCCCGCAGCTGCTCAAGGGCGGTTTCAGCGAGCAGGCCGGCACCGGGGTCGACGTGTACTCGATCCGCCAGCCGCTCGGCGTCGTCGCCGGCATCACGCCGTTCAACTTCCCGGCAATGGTGCCGCTGTGGATGGCGTCCAACGCGATCGCCTGCGGCAATGCGTTCGTGCTCAAGCCGAGTGAGAAGGACCCGTCGGCGTCGCTGTGGTTGGCCGAGGCGTGGCAGAAGGCCGGCCTGCCCGACGGCGTCTTCACCGTCGTCCAAGGCGACAAGGAGGCTGTCGACACGCTGCTGACGCATCCGGACATCGCGGCGGTGAGCTTCGTCGGCTCCACCCCGATCGCCCGCTACATCTATGAGACCGGGACGTCGCACGACAAGCGGGTGCAGGCCCTCGGCGGTGCGAAGAACCACATGCTGGTGCTGCCCGACGCCGACATCGAACTCGCCGCGGACGCCGCCGTGTCGGCCGCCTACGGCGCGGCCGGTGAGCGGTGCATGGCGATCTCGGTGGCCGTGGCGGTCGGTGATGCCGGCGACCGGCTGGTCGATGCCATCGCGGCCCGGCTGCCCAAGCTGCGGTTCGGCGACGGCGCGGACGCCGACACCGACATCGGCCCGCTGATCACCGCCGAGCACCGTGACAAGGTGGCCGGCTACATCGCCGCAGGCGCCGAGTCCGGCGCCTCGGTCGTGGTCGACGGCCGCGAGGCAGAGCTGCCCGAGCAGGGCTTCTTCCTCGGCACCACGCTGCTCGACAACGTCAAGCCCGAGATGAGCGTCTACACCGACGAGATCTTCGGACCGGTGCTGTCCGTCGTCCGGGCCGACACCTACGACGAGGCGGTGAGCCTGATCAACTCCCACGAATACGCGAACGGCACCGCGATCTTCACCCGCGACGGCGGCGCGGCCCGGCGCTTCCAGTTCGACGTCGAGGTCGGGATGGTCGGCATCAACGTGCCGATCCCGGTGCCGGTCGCGTACTACTCCTTCGGCGGCTGGAAGGGTTCACTGTTCGGCGACACCCACATGTACGGACCGGAGGGCATCAACTTCTACACCCGGGGCAAGGTCGTGACCTCCCGCTGGCCCGACCCGGCCACGTCCCAGATCGACCTCGGCTTCCCTCGTACCCGGTGATGAGCGCCCCTGCCAGTCAACCGTTAGCGATCTTGGAGAGAACGTGACGAACCCGCTATTGAACGGCATTCCCTCGGACAAAGAGACTGTGAAGGCTCTCGACCGGGCGCACGTGTTCCACTCGTGGTCGGCGCAGGGCCTCATCGATCCGCTGCCGATCGCGTCGGCGCTCGGGTCGTACTTCACCGACTACGACGGCAACCGCTATCTCGACTTCTCCTCGCAGTTGGTCAACGTCAACATCGGCTACCAGCACCCGAAGCTGATCGCGGCGATCGCCGAGTACGCGCAGCGCGCCACGACGATCTCGCCGGCCTTCGCCAACGACGCGCGC
>JAVHVD010000015.1:0-4746 GCA_032160745.1 Pseudonocardiales bacterium | reverse complement strand
ACTGGTACTTCACCACCGACGGCGGATCCCCGAAGGCGCGGCAACTGCGGGCACGCCCAGCGATCAGCGCGTCCTACACACCGCGCGACGGGTACGGCCTGTTCTGTCACGGGCGGATCGTCGAGCTTGACGCCGGCCCCGAGCGGCAGATGGTCACCGACCACTTCGTCGAGACCTACGGCGGTGCGCCCGAGGAGATGGCGCCGTCCATCCTCTACGCGCGCATCGATGCCGTCTGGATGGTCGGCTTCGCGATGACTCCGGAGGAGGAGGTCGAGATCGAGAAGGCGGCCGCTGAACGCGCGGCTCGTCGCGCGGCGCAGGGGACCGCCTAGATCTGGGACAATCGACGGTGCCATGAGCACCCTCCCGCTTGTCTTCGACGCGCCCCGACGCGGGCTGCCACCGACCCATCTCGCCGACCTCGACCCGACCGCCCTGCGGGCCGCTGTGACCGAACTCGGACTCCCGCCATTTCGGGCCGACCAGCTGGCCCGGCAGTACTACGCGCGTCACGAGAACGATCCCACCGCAATGACCGACCTGCCGGCGGGCGTCCGGGACCAGCTCGGCGCCGCGCTGCTGCCGACCCTGCTCACCGAGGTGCGCTCGCTCGAGACCGACGCGAAGACGACCCGCAAGACGCTGTGGCGACTGAACGACGGCGCCCTCGTCGAGAGCGTGCTCATGCGCTATCCGGCTCGCAACGGCGGCCGCGAGCGCATCACCGTCTGCATCTCCAGCCAGGCCGGTTGCGGCATGGCCTGCCCGTTCTGCGCCACTGGTCAGGGCGGGCTGACCCGAAACCTCTCCACCGCCGAGATCGTCGATCAGGTCCGCGCCGCGGCGCGGGTCGCGGCACTCGGCGAGCTCGGCGGCGGACCGGGGCGACTGTCCAACGTCGTGTTCATGGGCATGGGCGAACCGCTCGCCAACTACAACCGAGTCGCCGCGGCGCTGCACCGGTTGATCGATCCGGCGCCGGCCGGTTTCGGGCTGTCCCGCCGCTCGATCACCGTCTCGACCGTCGGGCTCGTCCCCGCCATCAATCGGCTGGCCGACGAGCAGCTGGACGTCACGCTCGCGGTGTCCCTGCACGCGCCCGATGACGATCTGCGCAACACGCTCGTCCCCGTCAACACCCGGTGGAAGGTGGCGGAGGTACTCGCCGCGGCCGACGCTTACGCGGCGCGCACCGGGCGTCGGTACTCGATCGAGTACGCGATGATCCGGGACGTGAACGACCACGCGTGGCGGGCCGATCTGCTGGGCGACCTGCTCGCTCCGCGGCTCGCGCACGTGAACCTGATCCCGCTCAACCCGACCCCGGGTTCGCAGTGGGACGCCTCGCCGAAGGTGGTGGAACGGGAGTTCGTCCGACGCCTGGAGATGCGGGGCGTGCCGGTCACCGTCCGGGACACCCGGGGTAACGACATCGACGCCGCCTGCGGGCAGTTGGCGGCGACGGCAGAGCCGTCGCCGCCAACTATGCCGCCTCCCCGAGTTTAACTGTTGTCGTCACGTGCCTGCCTCGGCTAACCGTTACGCGGTTGCCTTCGAGTCCCAGCGGAAGCTCGCTTCGCTGCTGCGGGACGCGGCTCGGCTTGACCGCACGCAGTCGGATCCGGTCGTCTCGTTTCGCAATGCGGTCGGGGTCGTCGGGCCGCTCGTGGTCGGCACCCTCGCCGGCGGCGCATCGCTCGGCCTCGCCTCCACGATCGGGGCGCTGCAGACGGCGTTCGCCGACCGTCCCGGCCCATATCGGCTACGGATGCTGCGCATGCTGGGCACCGCCCTGGCCGCCGGGATCACAAGTGGTCTCGCGGTCGCCGCCTCGGGTAGCGACGCCGCGTCCGTCGTCCTGCTACTCGTGCTGTCCTTCGTGGCCGGGCTGCTGCTGGCCGGCGGACCCAGCGCCACCCAGGTGGGCGTCGCCGGGGTGGCCGCCGCGCTCATCCTGGGCCACATCCCACAGGCCGGCTCGGTCGCCGTGCACGTCGGCCTGCTGGTCTTCCTGGGCGGAGCGGCGCAGACGGTGCTGGCGATCGCCGGCTGGCCGCTACGCCGCCACCAGCCCGAACGGGCCGCCCTGGCCACGCTGTACCGGGAACTCGGCACGGCGGCGCGGGCCCAGCGGGGGAGCGTCGCCGGACCGCCCGCCGGCGCGACGCTCACCGCCGTCCGGCAGACCCTCTACGGGCTGGGGCACGACCACGGTCCGAGCGTCGAGGCATATCGGGTGCTGCTCGACGAGGCGGAGCGCCTCCGTCGCGAGATCGTCGTGCTGATCGCCGCGGCCGAGCGGCTGGCCGACGAGCGGGCGCCGATCCTCGCCGGACTTGTCCGCGGCTCGCTCACCGCGGCCGCGGCGGTGCTCGACGAGATCGGCACCGCATTGGCCGAGGCGCGACCTGTCCGCGAGTCCGTGCTGGACGAGGCCCGCGCGACCGTCCGACATGCGATCGACCGCCTGGACAATCCCGAGGCCGGCCCGAGTGAGCTGACCCGGCGAGCGACCGCGGCGCGACTCCGCGCGTTGTCGGGCCAGTTGCGGGCCGCCGTGGAGAGCTCGCGCACCGGGGCCAGCGAGGGCGTTCGCGGTGAGGAGGCCGACGCGCCCGGCGCCCGTCTGCTGCGGGACCCGATCGCGATCCTGCGGGCCAACCTCAACCCGGACTCCGCCGTGCTGCGGCACGCGATCCGGCTGTCGATTCTCGTTGCGGCGTCCGACCTCGTGTTGCGCCTGTCCGGGGTCAACCATGGCTACTGGGTTTCGCTGACGCTGCTGGTCGTCCTCCGTCCCGACTTCGCGACGACCCTGCAGCGATCGGCGATGCGGGTGGTCGGGACGGTAATCGGTCTGCTCGTGGCCACCGCGTTGGTGCACTGGATTCCGGGCGGCGACTGGTGGCGGATCGCTCTCATCGCGATGTTCGCCTTCGGCATGCGGTTGGCCGGCCCGGGCAACGTCGCGCTGTCCGCTCTGTGCCTGTCCGGCCTGGTCGTGGTGCTGCTCGAGATCAACGGCTTCCCAGCGCACGCGACGGTGGTCAGCCGCGCGCTCGACACGCTGGCGGGTGGCGGCCTGGCTGTGCTCGCTGCGCTGGTCTGGCCGGCCTGGGAACGCCGTTTCGTCCCGACCCGGCTGGCCGAGCTGCTCGCCGCCTACGGCGAGTACGTGCGGACCGTCGCCGACCCGGATGCCGACCGAGGCGCGCGGCAGCGGGCCCGGGCCGCCGCCCGACTGGCCCGGACCAACGCGCAGGCCTCAGTCGATCGAGCGAGCTCCGAGCCGGTCCGCGGCCAGGCCGAGGTCGAACTCGGCCGGACAGTGCTTGCCCACACCCACCGGTTCATCCACGCGATGCTGAGCGTTGACGCGGTGGGCCCCGCCGTCCGCGAGGTGGGCCGCGTGCCCCCTCTGGCGGAGTTCCTGGCGGCCGCAGGTCAGGTGCTGGATGCCGCGCGGGTGGCCCTGTCTACCGACAAACCGCCGACTGGCAGCGCGTCGCTCCGCGGCCGGCAAGAGGCGCTCGCGGCCGCGCTCTCCGCCGATCCGCCGCGAGCCGGGGGGCTCGAGACCGTGTCCACGCTGATCGAGGCGAGCGACCGGATTGCGAACAGTCTCGACACCCTCGCCGAGGAACTGCAGCGACAGCTCCCGCTACCGTCGAGTCGGTGAGCACCCATCACCTCCCGTCCTCCGACGTCTTCGCTGATCTCGCCGCCTTCACAGCGCTTCCGCGCTTGACCGGTCTCGCCCTGAGTGCCGACGGGATGCGACTGGTCGCGACCGTCCAACAGCCGGACGACGACCGCTCGCGCTACGTGTCGTCGCTGTGGCAGATCCCCCTCGACGACGGAGAGCCGCTGCGGCTGACGCGCTCGGAGAAGGGGGAGACCGCACCGGCCTTCCTGCCCGACGGCGGGCTGCTCTTCGTCTCGGCCCGTCCCGATCCGGATGCGGACGAGGACGAGCCCGCGCTCTGGCTGCTCCCGCCGTCCGGCGAGCCGTACCCGCTCGTGCGACGCGCAGGTGGCGTGTCCGGGCCGGTCGTCGCCCGGGACTCCGGCGCCGTCGTCTTCGAAGGGGCCCGGTTGACCGGCTCGACCGACGACAACGATGCCGAGCGGCGCAAGACCCGCACCGACCGCAAGATCACCGCGATCCTGCACACCGGAATGCCCATCCGCTACTGGGACCACGAACTCGGCGACGAGGCGCCGCGGCTGCTTCTCCTCGAGCCCGGCGCCACGGCGGCGAGCGATCTCGCTGCCGACGCGACGCTGGAGCTGATCGAAGGCGTCCGGTCGATCAGTGCCGACGGGTTGACGGTGGTGACGACGTGGCGGCCTCGGCGCTCGCACGGCCGGCGGGAGTTCGGCTTCGCGGTGATCGACGTCGCGTCCGGTAAGCGCTCGATTCTCATGCCGCCCGACGACCATGAGTACGCCGGGCCGGTCCTCTCACCGGACGGCGGCCGCGTCGCGGTCGCCGTTGAACGCGAGGGGGCCTTCGAGACGCCTGTGGCCGAGCAGCTGAGCGTGCTGTCGCTCGGCGACGGCGAGCCGGTCACGGTGTCGCTCGCCGACCTGACTCCGACCGAGTGGGTCTGGTCGGCAGACTCGGCGACATTGTTCGTCGCGGGTGACCTCCACGGCCGCGGAGCCATCGTCGCTGTCGACCCGACGACCGGCGAGGTTCAGTCGACATTGGCTGCCGACGCCGTCTACTCGAGCCTGTGC
>JAVHVD010000014.1:0-5317 GCA_032160745.1 Pseudonocardiales bacterium | reverse complement strand
GCCGCCGCCGTCTTCACCTCCAACCGGGTGAAGGCCGCCCCGGTCGTCTGGTCCCAGCAGGTCGTGGCCGACGGCCGGCTGCGCGCCGTCGTCCTCAACTCCGGTGGGGCCAATGCCTGCACCGGTCCCGACGGCTTCGCCGACACGCATCGCAGCGCCGAACACGTCGCCGCCGCGCTGCACATCGGAGCCGGCGAGGTCGCGGTCTGCTCGACCGGCCTCATCGGCGACCGGCTGCCCATGCCCAAGCTGCTCGCCGGCATCGACGCGGTGGTGGCCGCTCTTTCCGCAGACGCCGGACCTGACGCCGCCGAGGCCATCCGTACCACCGATACGCACGCCAAGCAGGCGGTGGCGCGGCGCGACGGCTGGACCGTAGGCGGCATGGCCAAGGGTGCCGGCATGCTGGCGCCCGGCATGGCGACGATGCTCTGCGTCATCACCACCGACGCGGTCACCGACGCTCCGACGCTGGACGCCGCCCTCCGTGCGGCGACCCGGGTGACGTTCGACCGCGTCGACGCCGACGGTTGCATGTCAACCAACGACACCGTGGTGGCCCTCGCGTCCGGGTCGTCCGGCAGCACACCGACCGCCGCGGCCCTGGCGGAAGGTTTGCACGCCGTCTGCGCCGACCTCGCCGCCCAGCTCATTGCCGACGCCGAAGGCGCCACCAAAGAGGTCGCCGTCGAGGTGGTCAATGCCGCCACCGAGGACGACGCGGTCGAGGTGGGCCGGTCGGTCGCCCGCAACAACCTGCTCAAGTGCGCCCTGTTCGGCAACGACCCCAACTGGGGTCGCGTGCTCGCCGCGGTCGGCACCACCAACGCCGCGTTCGAGCCGGACCGGCTCGACGTCGCGATCAACGGTGTCCAGGTCTGTCGTGACGGTGCCGCCGGCGAGGCGCGGGACAAGGTTGATCTGTCGGCTCGTGACGTGCATATCCTTGTCGACCTCAAGGTCGGCGGCGCGACCGCCACGATCTGGACCAACGACCTGTCGCACGACTACGTCGAAGAGAACTCCGCGTACTCCACATGAGGACTCGAGAGCAGGCTCTGGCCCGCGCGGCCACGCTGGTCGACGCCTTGCCGTGGCTCGAGCGGTTCCACGGCAAGGTCGTCGTCGTGAAGTACGGCGGCAACGCCATGACCAGCCCGGCGCTGCAATCGGCGTTCGCCGAGGACATCGTGTTCCTGCGGTACGCCGGGCTCCGGCCGGTCGTCGTGCACGGCGGTGGACCACAGATCACCGAGCACCTGAATCGGTTGGGCATCGCGTCGGAATTCCGCGGCGGCCTGCGGGTGACCACGCCCGAATCGATCTCCATCGTGCGCATGGTGCTCACTGGTCAGGTCAACGCCGAGATCGTCAACCTCGTCAACGATCACGGCTCGTTCGCTGTCGGACTCTCCGGCGAGGACGCCGGACTGCTGACAGCCGAGCGCCGGCCCGCCATGGTCGACGGCGAACCGGTCGACATCGGCCAGGTCGGCGACGTGGTCGACGTCGACCCGTCTGCCGTGCATGCCCTGTTGGACGCCGGCCGCATACCGGTCATCGCCACCGTCGCGCGAGGCCTCGACGGCTTGACCTACAACGTCAACGCCGACACCGCCGCTGCTGCCATCGCGGTCGGCCTCGGCGCCGAGAAGCTGATCGTGCTGACCGACGTCGAAGGTCTCTACGCCGACTGGCCGGCCAGCACCGAGGTGATCAGCGAGATCGACAGCGAGCAGCTGGCCGTGCTTCTGCCCGGCCTCGCCAGTGGCATGGTGCCGAAGATGGAGGCGTGTCTGCGTGCGGTGCAGGGCGGCGTCTCGCGGGCACACGTGCTGGACGGCCGCGTCCCGCACGCGCTCCTGCTGGAAATCTTCACGAGTGAAGGAATCGGAACCATGGTCGTACCCGCAAAGGAGGCGTCATGAGCAGCAACAGCGCGCGGCGCTGGAACGCGGTGATGATGCCCAATTACGGCACGCCGCCGATCACGCTCGACCACGGCCGGGGCGTGCGCGTCTGGGACACCGACGGCAACGCCTACCTCGACTTCGTTGCCGGCATCGCGGTCTCCTCGCTCGGACACGCACACCCGGCCATTGTTGACGCCGTCTCACGGCAGGTTGCCCAGCTGGCCCACACGTCCAACCTTGCGATACACGAGCCGGGCCTGCAGCTCGCGGAGCGGCTCGTCGAGCTGCTCGCCCTTCCCGCGCGAGTCTTCTTCGCGAACAGCGGAGCCGAGGCCAACGAGTGCGCGCTGAAACTCGTCCGGCTGCATGGCCGGGCCGAACAGCGCACCGAGATCGTCTCGTGCCACAACAGCTTCCACGGTCGCACGCTCGGTGCGCTCTCGGTCACCGGCAATCCGGCGAAGCGCACGCCGTTCGCGCCGCTTCCCGGGCCGGTCACCTTCGTCGATTACGGCGACGTCGGTGCATTGCGGGCCGCGGTCGGGCCGCAGACCGCTGCGGTCATCGTGGAGCCCACGCTGGGGGAGGGCGGCGTCGTCCCGCCACCGGCCGGTTTCCTCGCCGAGGTCCGGCGGATCTGCGACGTGACCGGCGCGTTGATGATCGTGGACGAGGTCCAGAGCGGGATCGGACGCACCGGCCACTGGTTCGCCAGCCAGGCCGAAGGCGTGCGCCCTGACGTCATCACGCTCGCCAAGGGACTCGGCGGCGGGCTACCCATCGGCGCCTGCATCGGCATCGGCCCCGCCGGTGACCTCTTCTCTCCGGGTGATCACGGCAGCACCTTCGGCGGCAACCCGGTGTCCTGCGCCGCGGCGCTGGCCGTCCTGCGAACGATCGCCGACGAGCACCTGCTCGACAACGTCAAGCGAGTCGGTGAGCATCTCGCTTCCGCGCTGGACGACCTGGACAGTCCGCTCGTGCGCGAGGTGCGCGGCAGCGGACTCTGGCGGGCGCTGGCGCTGAGCGGCGACCACGCCCCGGCGGTTGAAGCGGCCGCCCGCCGGCGCGGGCTCCTGATCAACGCGGTGAAGCCGGACGCGATCCGGCTGGCGCCGCCGCTCATTCTCACCGAGGCCGAGGTCGACGAGGCACTGCCACTTCTCGATGCTGCGCTGCACGAGGTCTCGCCATGACCCGGCACTTCCTGCGTGACGACGATCTGAAGCCCGCCGAGCTGATCACGGTCCTCGATCTGGCCGACGAGATGAAGGTCGATCGGCATCGCTACCGGCCGCTCACCGGCCCGCAGTCGGTCGCCCTGCTCTTCGACAAGCAGACGCTCCGCACCCAGCTGTCGTTCTCGATCGGCGTCGCCGAACTCGGCGGTCATCCGATCACAGTGGACGGTCGACTGGCCGGCATCGGCACCCGGGAGTCGATAGCCGACACCACCCGGGTGCTCTCGCGGCAGGTCGCGGCCATCGTCTGGCGCACCTACGGCCACGATCGGATCGAGGAGATGGCCTCGCTCAGTCCGGTCCCGGTCGTCAACGCACTCACCGACCAGTTCCACCCCTGCCAGATTCTCGCCGACCTGCAGACGATCCGCGAACACAAGCAGCGCCTCGCCGGGCTGACCCTCGCCTACCTGGGCGACGCCGCCAACAACATGGCCCACTCGTATCTTCTCGGCGGAGCGAGCGCCGGTCTTCACGTCCGGATCGCCGGCCCGTCCGGCTACCAACCCGATCCGAAGATCGTCGCGGATGCTGAGCGCATCGCCGACACGACCGGAGGCTCGATCACCGTCACGGACGACCCAGCCGCTGCGCTCAGCGGCGCCGACGTGGTGGCGACCGACACCTGGGTGTCGATGGGGCAGGAGGACGAGCAGGCCGAGCGTGAAGCGCCGTTCCGGCCGTACGCGGTGACCGCTGACGCTCTCGTCCACGCGGCCGACGACGCCATCGTGCTGCACTGCCTGCCGGCCTACCGGGGCAAGGAGATCGCTGCCGAGGTTCTCGACGGGCCGCAGAGCGTCGTCTGGGACGAGGCGGAGAACCGGCTGCACGCGCAGAAGGCGCTGTTGACCTGGCTCGTGGAGCACAGCGCATGAGGGCTACCAAGCTGGAGCCAACCGGCAAGGCCGCGCGGCACTCTCGCATCATCGCGGTCCTCGCCGAACAGCAGGTGCGCTCGCAGGCCGAACTCGCGGCCCGGCTCGACGAGGCCGGTGTGCACGTCACGCAGGCCACCCTGTCGCGCGACCTCGACGAGCTCGGCGCGGTCAAACTGCGCACGCCCGACGGCGGCGTGCCGGTGTACGTCGTCCCCGAGGACGGTTCGCCGCTCACCGCCCGCAGCGCCGACGACGCTCCGCCCCAGCGGCTCGCCCGGCTGATCGGCGAGCTGTTGACCTCGGCCGAGACGAGTGCGAACCTCGTCGTCCTTCGCACTCCGCCTGGGGCCGCGCACTTCCTGGCATCCGCGCTCGACCGGGCGAGCCTGCCCGAGGTGCTCGGGACGATCGCCGGGGATGACACCATCCTTGTGGTGGCTCGCGACCCGGCCGGCGGACGAGCCCTGGCTGACCATCTGTTGACCCTGCCGCACACCGTCTGATCGGAGCGCAACCCTCTTGAGCAAGGTCCTCACGTCCCTCCCCATCGGCGAGCGTGTCGGCATCGCGTTCTCCGGCGGCCTCGACACCTCCGTGGCGGTCGCCTGGATGCGGGCCAAGGGCGCCATTCCCTGCACCTACACCGCCGACATCGGGCAGTACGACGAGACCGACATCTCCGGGGTACCGGCCCGGGCGCGGGAGTACGGCGCCGAGCTCGCACGAGCGGTGGACTGTCGGCGTGAGCTGGTCGAGGAGGGGCTGGCCGCGCTGGCCTGCGGGGCATTTCACGTGCGCTCGGCCGGCCGCGCGTACTTCAACACGACCCCGCTGGGTCGCGCCGTCACCGGCACCATGCTCGTCCGGGCGATGCAGGGCGACGACGTGCACATCTGGGGGGACGGCTCGACCTTCAAAGGTAACGACATCGAGCGCTTCTACCGTTACGGCCTGCTCGCCCACCCCGGCCTGCGGATCTACAAGCCGTGGCTGGACCGCGACTTCGTCAGCGAACTGGGCGGCCGCACCGAGATGAGCCAATGGCTCACCGAGCGCAACCTGCCCTACCGCGACAGCAAGGAGAAGGCGTACTCCACCGACGCCAATATCTGGGGCGCGACCCACGAGGCGAAGACTCTGGAGCATCTCGACGTCTCCCTGGAGACCGTAGAGCCGATCATGGGTGTCAAGTTCTGGGATCCCGCCGTCTCCATCGAGACCGAGGAGATCACCGTTCGGTTCGAGGCCGGCCGTCCGGTGGCGATCAACGGCGTCGCCTATG
>JAVHVD010000013.1:0-12418 GCA_032160745.1 Pseudonocardiales bacterium | reverse complement strand
GCGTCCAGCGTCCGGTGGGTGAACTCGAAACCGGCGTCCAGCAGCCGCCGCGGCGTCACTCGCTGTCCGGTCAGCACGTCCTCGGAGAAGTCACCGAGCGCGATCCGGGCGGCGAACCGCGGCACCGCGAAGATGGTCGGCCGGTGCAGGTGCCGGCCAAGCGCCTTGGTGAAGTCGGCATTGCTAACCGGCGAAGGCGCGGTGAGGTTCACCGGCCCGTCGAGATCGTGCTCGAGCAGGAACCGGAGCGCGGCGGTCTCATCGGTCCGCGAGATCCACGGCATGTACTGCTGCCCGGTGCCGAGCCGGCCGGCGACGCCCGCCTTGACGAGCGGGACGAGTCGCTTGAGCGCACCGCCACCGTCGGCCAGGACGATGCCCGAGCGGACGTGTGTGACTCGCAGGCCGGCGGCGCGAGCGGGGTCGGCGGCGGCCTCCCACTGCACGCAGACCTCGGAGAGGAACGTGTCGCCCGGCGGCGAGTCCTCGTCGACCTGCCGATCACCGGTGTCGCCGTAGTACCCCACGGCTGACGCCGCGATCAGCACGCGCGGGCCGCGCCCCTCGGCGGCGAGGTCGGCCATGGTCCGTGCAACGGTGCCGACCGAGTCGACCCGGCTCTGCACGATCTGCCGCTTGTAGGAGTCGGTCCAGCGATGGTCGCCGACGCCCGCACCGGAAAGGCAGACGACTGCGTCGGCGTCGCGGATGAAGTCGGGATCGAGCAGGCCGCGCGCCGGATCCCAGCTGTCGACGTCGTCGCCGGAGACCGGGTGCCGAAGCAGCGTCTTGACCCGGTGCCCAGCGTCGGTCAACGACGCCTTCAGCGCCGAGCCGATCAGTCCGGACGCCCCGGACAGCACGACCTGCATCGCGCTAGCTCACGCCGAGCGCCCGCTCGAACGCGCCGGCCTCCAGCCGTTCCTTCATGGTGACGAGGAACCGGGCCGCGTCGGCACCGTCGACGATGCGATGGTCGTAGGACAGCGCGAGATACACCATCGACCGGATGGCAATCGTCTCGCCGAGTTCCGGGCTGCTCACCACGACCGGCCGCTTCACCACGGCGCCGGTGCCGAGGATGCCGACCTGGGGCTGATTGATGATCGGCGTGTCGAAGAGCGCGCCCCGGCTGCCCGTGTTGGTCAGCGTGAACGTGCCACCGCCGAGCTCGTCCGGGCTGACCTTGTTGCCCCGCGTGCGCTCGGCGAGGTCGGCGATCTTCCGGGCGATCCCGGCCAGGTTGAGGTCGCCGGCGTCGTGGATGACCGGGACGAGCAGACCGCGGTCGGTGTCCACGGCGATGCCGAGGTGTTCCGCGTCGTGATAGGTGACCGTCTTCGCGTCCAAGTCGACCGACGAGTTCACCACCGGGTGGGCCTTCAGCGCCTCGATGGCGGCAACGGCGAAGAACGGCAGGAAGGAGAGCTTGACTCCCTCGCGGGCCTCGAACTGCGCCTTCGCGGCCTGCCGCAGCCGGGCGATCTTGGTGACATCGACCTCGACGACGGTGGTGAGCTGGGCGGAGGTCTGCAGCGACTCGACCATCCGGGTGGCGATGACCTGTCGCATCCGCGACATCTTCTCCACCTTGCCCCGCTGCGCCGCGGCCGCGCCCGCGGCCTGGGGCGGCGCGCTCGCGGCGGGTGCACTCGGAGCCGCCGGTGCGGGCTCGGCCGCCTTCTCGGCCGCCGCGAGCACGTCGGACTTGCGGATCCGTCCGCCCACCCCGGTGCCCTCGATCGCGGACAGATCGATGCCGTGCTCCGCGGCCAGCTTGCGCACCAGCGGGGTGACGTACGCGCCGGCCACCTCTTCCTCGACGTCGCCCGACGGGACGCTGTCGGTGGACGGGGCGCTGTCGCTTGCCCCGCCGTCGGGCGCTGCGGCCGGCTCCGGGTCCGGTGCCGCCGCGCGCTGCGCCGCACCACCCGCATTCGGCGCCGGCGTGGGCGCGGGTGCGGGGCGCGGCTTGGTCTCGGCCTTCGGTTCGGCTTCGCCCTGCGGTTCGGGTTCGGGTTCCGGCTGCGGTTCGGGTTCCGGCCCGGGTTCGGGCTGCGCCTCCGGCTCGGGTTCGGGCTGCGCCTCGGGCTCGGGTTCGGGCTCCAACTGCTCCGCCGCCGTGGCGCTGGACGCGGCGCCACCGCCGCCGTCGCCGCCGTCACCGCCGCCCTCGCCGATCACCGCGAGTTCGACGCCGATCTCGACCGTCTCGTCCTCCTGCACCTTGATCGAAAGCAGCGTGCCGGACGCGGGGGAGGGCACCTCGGTGTCGACCTTGTCGGTGGAGACCTCGAGCAACGGCTCGTCGGCGTCGACGTGCTCGCCCTCGGCCTTCAGCCAGCGGGTCACGGTTCCCTCGGTGACGCTCTCACCCAGGCGCGGCATGGTCACGGACGTCGGCATGGTCTGATCTGCTCCTTCAGCGGAACGGGCGGTAAGCGGGGAACGGCGGGTCAGTCGTGGACGTGCAGCGGCTTACCGGCCAGGAGCAGGTGCGCCTCACCGATCGCCTCGGACTGCGTCGGGTGGGGATGGATCAGCTGGGCCACCTCGCTGGGCAGCGCCTCCCAGTTGTAGATCAGTTGCGCCTCGGCGATCAGCTCGCCGACCCGGTCGCCCACGATGTGGATACCGAGGACCGGCCCGTCCTTCTCCGCGACCAGCTTCACCGCGCCCTTGGTGTTCAGGATCGCGCTGCGTCCGTTGCCGGAAAGGTCGTACGTGACAGTCGTGATCTTGTCGGCACCGAGCTTCTCGGCCGCCTGCACCTCGGTGTAACCGACCGACGCGACCTCGGGCTGGCTGTACGTGATGCGGGGGACACCCGCATAGTCGATCGGCACCACCGGCAGCCCGGCGATGTGCTCGGCGACCAGGATTCCCTCCGCGAAGCCCACGTGGGCGAGCTGCAGGGTGGGGATGAGGTCACCCACGGCATAGACGCCGTCGACCGACGTACGGCAGTACGCGTCGACGGTGACGAAGCCGCGGTCCATCGCGATGCCCTGGTCCTCGTAGCCGAGGTTGGCGGTCGTCGGGCCGCGCCCGACCGAGACGAGCAGGACCTCGGCCTCGAGCGTCTCGCCGCCCTCGAGGGTGACCCGCACGCCGTCGTCGGTGTGATCGACCTTGTCGAAGCGGGCACCGAGCTTGAAGCCGATGCCCCGGCGGCGGAACGCCCGCTCGAGCAGCTTGCTGTTGGCCTCGTCCTCCAAGGGCACCAGATGCGGCAGCGCCTCGACGATCGTCACCTTGGTGCCGAAGGACGTCCACGCTGAGGCGAACTCACAGCCGATCACCCCGCCGCCGAGGACGACCGCGGTCTCCGGAACGTGGTCGAGCTGAAGTGCGTGCTCGCTCGCGATGACCCGCTGTCCGTCCAGATCGAGACCGGGCAGCGTGCGTGAGTACGAGCCGGTGGCCAGGATGAGGTTCGTACCGGTGTATGTGTCGCTGGAACCGTCGGCCTTGGCGACCTGCACCGTCTTCGGGCCGACGAGGCGACCTTCGCCCTCGATCGTCTGGATCCCGCGGCTCTTGATCAGACCCTGGAGACCTTTCCAGTTCTTCGAGACGACGCCGTCCTTGTACTTGTGGACACCGGCCATGTCGATGCCCTCGAAGGTGGCGTTGACGCCGAACGTGGCGCTCTCCCGCGCGCCGTCGGCGATCTCGCCGGCGTGCAGCAGAGCCTTGGTGGGGATGCAGCCCCGGTGCAGGCAGGTGCCACCGACCTTGTCCTTCTCGATCAGCGTCACGGACTTGCCGAGTTCGGCCGCCCGCAGCGCGGCCGCGTAGCCGCCGCTGCCGCCGCCGAGGATGACGAGATCGGACTGATTGTCTGCCACGGGTGCTCCTGCCCTTTCGTAACTCCACCAGAGGTGGCCTCCAACCATCTTGGCACTGCGGCCACACAGGCCGCAGCGGCACTCGGCTACCGGCTGGTACCGGCGCTTCTGCGCGGGCTCTGAGGTGGCGATGCCATCATGGTGCGCATCCCGCAGCGGCCGAGCGGGATACCAGGCGGTGGCGAGGGACGGGAAATCGGACGTGGGCCTGCTGAGGCGGGGGCGCAAGCGCTCCGGAACGCTGCGCACAGCAACGTCCGACGACGCCGATCATCTGCGCGACTTCATCCGCTCGCGCCAGGGGGTCGAGGCGTACCTCGAGCCGCGGACCGCGGTCACGGACACGACGGTCGTGCTCGTCGCGGCGGACGGGGAGTGGACCCGTCGGCGGGTGAGCGACCCCGACTCGGCGGCCGGGTTGGCGAAGAAACATGCGATTCCGCTGTACGACGCGGCCAAGGTGGGGTATCCCCAACGTATGCGGGATTGGACGGCGCGGCGCAAGGCCGGCGACACGCCTCCGCCCGGCCCGGCCGGCTCCGCGTCATGACCACGCTGCCGGGCGAGCACGACCACCCGCGTCCGCGCCCGCTGCCGTTCCCGCGTGAGGCGCCGCCCGCGCAACTGCCCGCGGGAGACCCCACGGAGGCCCTCGAGGCTGCGCTCACCGGCGAGCGACGCGCGGACCGGCTGCCGTTGCCGCGTTGGATCGGCGCACTCGCCGTCGGCAGCGTCATCGGCTTCCTCCCCTGGCTGGTCTACCTGGGGTTCACGCTGCCGTCCAAAGTGCAGGCCGAGCATTACGACCTCGCGTGGCTGGGCTTCGACTGCGCGATGTGCAGCGTCCTCGCCGTCCTGGCGTTCTGCGCGCTGCGTCGGCACTCGGCGACCGGTCCCATCGCCGCTGTCGCGTCGATGATGCTGGTCGTCGACGCGTGGTTCGACGTGTTCACCAGTTCGGCGGCGCACGGCGAGATGGCGTTGGCGATCGTTCTCGCGCTGTGCGGCGAACTGCCGCTGGCGATCCTGTGCGGCTGGGCCGCGGTGCACGCCGAGCGGATCCGGGCCCGGGCCTACCGCAGCCTGCATGTCCGGTGGCAGCGCGCGGTCCGCACCGCCGACGAGGCGATCGCGATCAACCGGCGGCGAGCCCCTCAACGGCCGTGATGATCGTCCGGACGCCGGCGCCGGTCCCGCCCTTCGGGGTGTAGTCGCGCGCCCCGCCGTTGTTGTACGCGGGCCCGGCAATGTCCAGGTGGACCCAGGGAAGGCCATCCGGGACGAACTCCTGCAGGAACCGGCCGGCGACCAGCATGCCGCCGAACCGCTCGCCCGGCACGTTCACCAGATCGGCGACGGGCGAGTCGAGGTCGGCGCGCAGATGGGACGGCAGCGGCATCGCCCACGCGGCCTCGCCGGCGCTGTTCGCCGCGGCCACGACGGCGTCGCGCCACTGCGGTTCGCCCATCGCGCCGATGACCCGCGACCCGAGCGCGACCAGTTGGGCCCCGGTGAGCGTCGAGGCCTCGATGAGCCGGTCCGGGGCGTCCTCGACCGCGCGGGTGATCGCATCGGCGAGCACGAGTCGTCCCTCGGCGTCGGTGTCGGTCACTTCGACGGTGCGGCCGTTGCGCATGGTGAGGATGTCCGAGGGGCGGTACGACGTCGCAGACGGCATGTTCTCGGCCATCGGGACCGTCGCGGTGACCGCCACCGGAACCTTCAGCGCGGCCAGCGCCAACGTGCTCGCGATGACCGCGGCGGCCCCGCCCATGTCGGACTTCATCCAGGTCAGGTTCGCGGTCTTCAGGTTCAGGCCGCCGGAGTCGAACGTGATGCCCTTGCCGACCAGCGCGACGTGCGCCTTCGCCTTGGCCGGGCGGTAACTGATCCGCACCAGCCGCGGTGGGCGCGCGCTGCCCTGACCCACCCCGAGGATGCCACCGAACTTCCCGCGTCTCAGCGCCCGCTCGTCGAGCACCTCGACGGTCAGCCCGCGCTCCTCGGCCAGGGCGCTCGCCCGCTCGGCGAAGGTCTGCGGGTAGAGGTCGTTGGGCGGGGTGTTCACGAGATCGCGCGTCAGGGCGACCGCCTCGGCCACGATCACGGCGCGGCGGACCTCGGCGCGGGCCGACGCCGGGGCGGCGAGCGTGATGGCGCGTAGCGCCTGCTTGGCCGGCTTCGACTTGTACGAGCTGAAGGCGTAGGCGCCGAGCAATGCGCCTTCGGCCAGCGCACCGGGCGGTGCGTCGAGCGCGAGATGCACCCTCCGGGAGCCGGTCAGCGCGCGCAGAGCGGCGCCGGCCGCCCGGCGGGTCGCCTCGCCGTCGCCGGGATCGTCCCCGAGTCCGGCACAGACGACGAGCGGGTAATCGGCCAGCCCGAGTGTCGGGATCTTGACGATCTCCTCCTGCCGACCCTTGGCGCCGAGCACCCGCAGGGCTTCGTTCAGCCGGTCGCCGAGCACCGCCTCGACCGGTTCCGCGCCGGGCGCGGGTCGCGGCCCGTCCTTCGAGCTGCGGAGCCCGATCACCACCGCGTCGGCGCGGATCGCTGCGGTGGGGGACGTGACGGAGATGGACGGCATGACCGTGATCGTAGGCAGTGGCTCTCGGTAGGTTGTGGCGCATGCCTCTGCTCCGCTCCCCGTTGCACGACCGGCACGTTGCCCTCGGCGCCAAGCTCGCCGACTTCGGCGGTTGGGAGATGCCGATCGAGTACACCGCGAGCGGCGGCGGGGTGCTGAAGGAGCACACCGCGGTCCGCGACGCGGTCGGCGTCTTCGACGTCTCCCACTTGGGCAAGGCGACCGTGCGGGGGAGCGGGGCGCGTGATTTCGTGAACCGCTGCCTGTCCAACGACCTCGGCCGCATCGAGTCGGGGCAGGCGCAGTACACGCTGTGCTGCGACGAGTCGGGTGGCGTCGTCGACGACCTGATCGCCTACCTGGTAAGCGACGACGAGGTGTTCCTCGTCCCGAACGCCGCCAATACCAGCGAGGTGGTCCGCCGGCTGAGCGCCGCCGCGCCGGACGGCGTCGACGTGACCGGGCTGCACCGCGACTTCGGCGTGCTTGCCGTGCAGGGGCCACGCTCGCCCGACGTCCTCGATCGACTGGGGCTGCCGTCCGCGCTGGACTACATGTCCTACGCCGACGCGACCTGGGACGGCCGTCCCGTACGGATCTGCCGCACCGGCTACACGGGGGAGCACGGCTACGAACTCATCCCGCGCTGGGACGACGCGCTTGCGCTGTGGGACGCGCTGGCCGACGTCGTGCGTGAACTCGGAGGCATGCCGGCCGGACTGGGCGCTCGGGACACGCTGCGCACGGAGATGGGCTATCCGCTGCACGGCCAGGATCTGTCGCTGAACATCTCGCCCCTGCAGGCTCGCTCCGGGTGGGCGGTCGGCTGGAAGAAAGACGCGTTCTGGGGTCGGGAGGCGCTGTTGGCGGAGAAGGCGGCCGGCCCGGCGCGGGTTCTGCGCGGACTCGAGTCGCTCGACCGCGGGATCCCGCGCTCGCACATGCCGGTGCTGTCGGCGGGTGAGCCGGTCGGCGAGGTGACCAGTGGGACGTTCTCGCCGACTCGGCGGATCGGCATCGGACTGGCGCTGATCTCGTCCGACGCCGGCGTCGAGGACGGTGACGAGCTCGAGCTCGACGTCCGCGGCCGCCGCAGCAAGGTGCGCATCGTGCGGCCCCCGTTCGTGGAGTCACACGTCCGCTGAGGACTTCCCGTCTGCGTCCGGTGCGTTGTCCTCGGCCGGATGGGCGTCGTTGTCAGCGTCGTCCGGATCCGCCGCGTCGATCGGGTCGCCGAGCGGCTCCTGCTTCTGCTGCACCGGGAAGCCGGAGTCGCCGAGCGGGAGCGCCGGGGTCTGTCTCAGCGCATGGATGGTGGAGTTCAGGAACGCGACGAATGGCACGGCGAGCAGGGCCCCGACGATGCCCGCGACGAGCGTGCCGGTCAGCACGGAGAGCGCGATCGCCAGCGGATGCACCTCGACGCTGCGACTCATGATGAACGGCTGCAGCAGATGCGCCTCGAGCTGGACCAGCACGACGATCGCGATGGCCACCACGATGGCCGCGGTGACCCCGTGCTCGAGCAGGGCGAAGGCGACGCAGAGGGCGCCGGTGACGGTCAGACCGATCAGCGGCACGAACGACCCGAGGAAGATGAGTACGCCCAACGCGGCGGCCAGCGGCACGCGCAGGACGAACAGCACGATCATCACCGAGACGCCGTGGAACACCGCGATCAGCACCTGCCCGCGCATGTAGCCGCCCAGGGTGCGCCACCCCGCCCGTCCGGCGACGTCCACGCGCTTCTGCGCGGCGCGGGGGAACAGCCGCACCGTCCATTCCCAGATCTGGTCGCCGTCGCGGAGCAGGAAGAACGTGGACAGGAGAATCAGCAGCAGGGCGCCGATGGCCTCGAGGAGCGTCCGGACGGTCGCGATCGCGCCGCTGACGAGTTCGCCCTGATGCTGCTTGATCGTCGCCGTGATGTTGTCGGCCATCTTGTCGATGTCGGACGATTTCAGATGCAGCGGTCCGTTGCGCAGCCAATCGCGGGTCTGCGAGACGAAGTTGCTGAGTTGGTCGCCGAGTTGGGACGAGTGGGTGGTGATCTGCCAGACCACGAACCAGCCGATGCCGGTGAGCGCCGCGATGCCGACGAGCAACGCGAGCAGGGCAGAGATCGAGCGCGAGCCCGGAACGCGGCGGAAGAGCACCTCGACCGGGTGCAGCACGGCGGTGAAGAAGAGCGCGAGCACGAATGAGAACGCGACCAGTTCGATCTTGAGGAACAGCCGGCCCAGCACGTAGACGCCGAGGCCGATCACCAGCAGCCGCCAGGTCCAGGCGGCCGCGACCCGTACGCCCCAGGTCACCTCATCGAGCGCGTTCTCGCCCTCGGAACGCTCACTCATCGGCGCCGGCCCCGCTCGTCGTCGCGGCGGCGCGGAGGACGGCGACCGCGAGCAGGCCGGCGGTGCCGTCGCCCCGGCTCGTGCCGAGGTCGAGCAGCGGGCGCACGGTCAGCTCGTCGACCACCCGTTGGTGGATCCGATCGGTGGACGTGTCGGCGAATTGCCACCAGCGTGCGACGCGGGTCTGGATGTCGAAGCAGAACAGCGCCGCGGCCACTGCCCCCGTCCCGTCCAGGATCAGGGGGGTGCGCCGGCCGGCGGCCCGCAGGACGAAGCCGACCGCGGCGGCGAACATCGGGCTCTCGAGCGCCATCAAGAATTCGTCCGGCCGGCTGCGCAGCGGAGCCACCCGGCGCCGGGCATCGCGCAGGTCCTCGGCCCGGACCACCCACGCCCGGGTGTCCACGGCGGCCGCGCCGCGGGGCAGCAGCGCCACCGGCTCGGCGCCGGTCAGCAGCCCCACCGCGACCGCGGATGCGTTCGTGGCATCGTCGGCGGCCAGCACGACAAGATCCGCGCCGGCATCCACTTCGTCGTCGGCCGCCGTCGTGCCTGCGGTGAACGCAGCGGTGGGATCGGCGGGCACGTCGATTCCGCGGACGCCGATCTGCAGGGAGTCGGCGAGTTCGGCGACGGAGTCCTCGACCGAGCCGACGACGATGCACCGGGCGCGGCTGGGCAGGCTGGGCGGGAAGCGGCCCTCGGTCGCGGCGAGCCACTCGACGAGGTCGGCCAGGCGCCCTGATCCGGCACGGGCCCGCGCCCGGGCCGCAGCGGCTGCGTCGGCGTCCGTCCAGTCCACGTCGACGCCGAGTTCGAGCAGGGGGGCGGTCACCGGCCCAGTATGCCCAGCGGTGGTCCCGAAGATGCGTTCGCCGCGGCGGTGCCTCCCGCCGCATCCAGGCCCGGGATGCACCCGCGCCAAGCTCGACTAGGGTGCCGAGGATCCGCTGTTCCCGACCGAATCGAGGGCTGGCATGACCTGGACCTGGCGCCTGGAGGGGGCGGACGGAAGCGAGCTGCCGAGCCCCCCGTCGCCCGGACACCCGAACCAGTCCGATGCGGAGAGCTGGCTCGGCGAGCATTGGCGCGAGCTCTCCGACGACGGGGTCGCCCAGGCGACGCTGTTCGAGGAGGACCGGAAGGTGTACGGCCCGATGTCGCTCGCCGAAGGCTGAGGCCGACCGGACGGTCGTGGCCCCGCAGCGGCGCGACACACCGCGCGTCGCGCCGCTCCGGGGCCAAGGCGGGGGCGCTTCAGACGCTGACCAGCTCGCCGGCGGTCCGGTCCGGTGCCGTCACCTTGATCCGGCCCGGCCACCAGTTCCACCGGCCCAGCAGCATCATCAGCGACGGCAGGACGATCACCCGCACGACCAGCGCGTCGACGAGGACCGCCACGGCCAGGCCGATCCCGATCTCCTTCATCTCGATCATGTGCAGCGAGGCGAAGATGGCGAACACCGACACCATCACCAGCGCCGCGCTCGTGACCGTGCCCGCCGACCCGGTGATCCCCTCGCGGATCGCGTCCCGGGTCGACAGCCCACGGGCCGCCGCCTCACGGATCCGGCTGATGACGAATACGTGGTAGTCCATCGACAGCCCGAACAGGACCGCGAACGTGAACAGCGGTATCCAGTTGATCAGGCGTCCGGTCGACTGGAAGCCGAGCAGCGACTCGGCCCACGAGTTCTGGAACGTCAGCACCAGGACACCGAACGCCGCACCGGCCGAGAGCAGGTTCACCGCTGCGGTGGTCACCGCGATCACCACCGACCGGAACACCCACCCCATGATCAGCATCGTCAGAAGTACCACGAAGCCGATCACCCAGGGCAACTGCTCAGACATGTTCTTGTCGGTGTCGACGCTCGACGCGGTGTCGCCCCCCACGGCGAACCGGGCGCCCGCCACATCACGCAGCGCGGCCGGCAGCAGTGTCGAGCGCAGCTGGCCCACGCCCTCGCGGGCCTTCGCCGCCTCCGCGTCGAACGGTGCGTTCAGCGTGAGGACGTGCACCGTTCCGTCCGACGACGCCCGCAGGTCGGTCGAGGTCTTGCCGACGAAGAGCCCCGTCGAGCCGGCCGCGCGGGCCACGTCGCGTAGCGCGTGCTCCACTTCGGCGGCCTGGCCCGACGATGCAGTGACGACGATGCGCTGGTCGGTCGCCTTCGCGGGGAACGCGCCCGTCAGGCGCTTCATGGTGTGCGTCTCCGCAATGGACGAGGGCAGCGAGTCGAGGCTGCCCGAGGCCAGCTTCATGCCGAGGGCCGGAGCCGCGACCGCGCCGAGCAGAACCACCGAAATGGTCAGCGTCCGCACCGGGTGGTTGAGCGACGGGCGTAGCAGGGCGGACCACAGGCGAGGTTCGCGGTCCTGCGTGGTCAGCCGCCACAGCACCGGAACGCGCGGCCGGTCGATGCGCCGACCCAACTTGACCAGCAGCGCGGGCAGCACGGTCAGGGAGCCGAGCACCGCCACCGCCACCACGATGATCGACCCGGTCGCGAGCGAGGCGAAGGTCGCGTCGTCGGCGAAATAGAGGCCGAACATCGACACCATCACGGCGAGACCGGACACGAGGACGGAGTGACCCGCGGTCTCCGCCGCGATCTCGACGGCGTCGAGCTGACTGTGCCCGCGGTGCCGTTCGGCTCGAGCTCGCTTGACGTAGAACAGCGAGTAGTCGACGCCGACCGCCATGCCGACCAGCAGGATCATGCTGGAGATCGTCTCTGCGCTGGGCATCACCTGGGACGCGATCGTCGCGAGCCCGGTCGCCGACGCGACGGCCGACAGCGCAAGCAGAACCGGCACGCCGGCAGCCACGATGGCGCCGAATGCGATCAGCAGGATGATCAACGTCACGGGCAGGCTGTAGGTGGCTGCGGCCGAGAGGTCGGAGCCGACCTGGTTGCTGATGGCGTCGTCCATCGACACGGAGCCGACCTGCTCTACACGCAGGTCGGGAAAGTCCTGCTGCACGGCCGCGGTCGCGTCGAGCAGCGGTTTCGCCTCGGCGTCCTTGCGCAGCGTGACCTGCAAGGTCATCGCCGACCGATCCTCCGCGGTGACCGGGTCGGCAACCGCCGCCACCTGTGGCAGCTCCCGCATCCGCCCCGCTGCTGCCGTGAGCGCCTGCCGGGCGTCGGTCGCGTCGAGCTGACCGGAGCGGGCGGTGACGAGGACGTTCTCGGTGTCCGGGGACTCCAGACCCGAGTCGTGCAGCCACTGCGCCGCTTGCTTCGACTGGCCGGACATCTGGTCGATGTCGCTCAGCTGGTTCAATCCGGTCGTGCTGCCGATCGCGATGCTGGCGGTGACGAACACGAGCCACAATGCGATCGCTCGCCACGGGTGGGTCGCGCTCCACCGCGCCAGCCGTACGGTGATCGGCCGCGCTTGGGCTCCTGAGTTCTGGGACACGACGGTGCCTTTCGATGCGTGCTGAGTTCTGACGCTCATCACGCTGCCGTCGCGCGCCGCTCGCAACACTGGGTCTGAGTCCCCGACGATGGGGGAGTTTCCTCCACCGGCGACATCGCCGCGGTAGGTCAAGATGGACGAGTGATCGACGGATTCGTACCTCGCCTTCGGCTGTTGGCGTGGTCCATCACTGCCAC
>JAVHVD010000012.1:0-4975 GCA_032160745.1 Pseudonocardiales bacterium | reverse complement strand
TCCTGCCGGACGTCTACGTGCCGTGCGAGGTCTGCAAGGGCGCGCGGTACAACCGCGAGACCCTCGATGTGCATTACAAGGGCAAGACGATCAGCGAGATCCTCGAGATGCCGATCGAGGAGGCGGCGGAGTTCTTCAGGCCGATCTCGAAGATCGCGCGCCACCTCGAGACGCTGGTGGACGTCGGGCTGGGTTACGTCCGGCTAGGTCAGCCGGCGCCGACCCTGTCCGGGGGCGAGGCGCAGCGCGTGAAGCTGGCCGCCGAGCTGCAGAAGCGCTCGACCGGGCGGACGATCTACGTCCTCGACGAGCCGACCACCGGCCTGCATTTCGAGGACGTCAGCAAGCTGCTCGGCGTGCTGCACTCGCTCGTCGACAAGGGCAACTCGGTCATCGTCATCGAGCACAATCTCGACGTCATCAAAACCGCCGACTGGATCATCGACATGGGTCCGGAAGGTGGCTCGGGCGGCGGCCTGGTGGTCGCCGTCGGCACGCCGGAGGAGGTCGCCGCATTGCCGGAATCGCACACCGGGCGCTTCCTCGGCCCCCTGCTCGAGGGTCGCCGCACTGCGGGCGGACCGAAGTCCCGGTCGGCGGGCAGGACGGCGGCGGCGGCCAAGCAGACGGCCAACAGGCGCGCCCCGGCCAAGCGGGCGACAGCCAAGACGGCGTAACCCGGCCGTGCCCGGTTGCGGGCGAAAATCGGTCGAACTCTGGTGGCAGGGTGAGCGGCGTGGGGATCCAGGCATATCGCGACGTCCTGCGCATCCGGGACGTCCGCCGGGTTCTCCTGCTGAGCCTGATCATGCGCGTCCCGCTGTGGGCGGGGAACATCGTCATGACGCTGCATGTCGTGACGCATCTCGACCGCTCGTACGGTGCGGCGGGCCTGCTCGTCGGGGTCGCCACCGTGGCCGCCTCGATCAGCGCACCCTGGCGCGGTCGGCTGCTCGACCGGGTTGGGCTGCGCCGGGCGATCATGCCTTCCCTGTTGGTGCTCACCGCCTGTTGGAGCGTGGCGCCGTTCGTCAGCTACTGGGCGCTGCTGGTCCTTGCAACATTCGCGAACCTCTTCATCGTGCCGTCGTTCTCCATCATTCGGCAGGCCCTCATGTACGCCGTCGACGACTCTCGCCGGCGCACCGTTCTGGCGATGGACTCGGTCACCGTCGAGATGTCGTACATGATCGGCCCGGCGGGCGGCGTGCTGCTGGCCACTTGCTGCCCGACGTCTTGGGCGTTGTTCGCCTGCGAGTTCGGGACCGTCGCCGGCGGCGTGTTGCTGTGGTTGGCGAACCCTCCGTTGCGCAACGAATCCGCGGACGGCGAGAGCCGGACCCGGCTACCGGCCCGCACCTGGATGAGTCCGCAGGTCGTCGCCGTGCTGGCCATGAGCGCGGCGGCGACGGTCGTGCTCACCGGCACCGACGTCGGGGTGGTCGCCGCGCTGCGCGATCTCGGGCACCAGCCCTGGATCGGGTGGGAGCTGACGCTCTGGGGCTTCGGCTCGGCGGTCGGCGGATTGATCTACGGTGCGCTGCACCGGTCGATCCCGGTCACGGTGCTGCTCGGCCTCCTCGCCGCGACGACACTGCCCGTCGCGCTGGCGCCGAACGCGTTCGTCATCGCGGCGCTGCTCTTCGTCGCCGGCCTGTTCTGCGCGCCGACCATCACCGCCGCTGTCGACGCGCTGTCCACCAGCGTGCCGGAGCGTGTGCGGGGCGAGGCGCTCGGCTGGCACGGGTCGGCGATGACCGCCGGCGGCGCGGCAGGGGCTCCGATTGCCGGGATCGCCATCGACCACGCGGGGTGGCACGGCGGTTTCGTGGTCTCCGGCCTGGTCGGCCTGGCCGTGGCGGTGGCCGGGCTGGTGGCTGTGCAGGCCGGCCGGCGGGCCGCTCCAGCGAAGGAACGGGTGCCCGAGCCGGTCGGGTGAGAGAGGAGCCCTACAGCCGGGCGCCCCTCGCAGCGCCCGCACTAGCGTGAGCGGCATGGAACAACGCACCCTCGGCCGGACCGGGCGTTCGGTCTCCGTCATCGGTCTCGGTACCTGGCAGCTCGGCGGCGACTGGGGCGACGTCGACGAATCGACCGCTCTGGACGTCCTCGCCGCGGCGGCCGCCGATGGGGTGACCCTCTTCGACACCGCCGACGTCTACGGCGACGGGCGCAGCGAGCAACGGATCGGGCGGTTCCTGAAGGAGCACCCCGGCAGCGGCGTGTTCGTCGCGACCAAGATGGGGCGCCGGGTCGAGCAGGTACCGGAGAACTACGTCCTGGCCAACTTCCGCGAGTGGAACGACCGCTCGCGGCGCAACCTCGGGGTCGAGCGGCTCGATCTCGTCCAGCTGCACTCCGCCCCGACGGCCGTCTACTCGAGGACCGAGGTCTACGACGCGCTCGACACGCTGGTCGACGAGGGGCGCATCGCGAATTACGGCGTCAGCGTCGAACGGGTCGACGAGGCGCTGGAGGCGCTACAGCACCCCGGTGTGGCCAGCATCCAGATCATCCTGAACGCGTTCCGCTTCAAGCCGGTCGACGAGGTGCTGCCCGCGGCGGCCGAGGCCGGCGTCGGCATCCTGGCCCGGGTGCCGCTGGCGTCCGGCCTGTTGTCGGGTCGCTACACCCGTGACACCACCTTCGCCGCCGACGACCACCGCAACTTCAACCGGCACGGTGAGGCGTTCGACGTGGGCGAGACGTTCGCCGGTGTCGACTTCGAGACCGGTGTGGCCGCGGCCGAGGAGTTCGCGGCGCTCGTTCCCGACGGCGTGACCCCGGCCCAGTTCGCGCTGCGGTGGGTGATCGACCAGGCCGGGGTCACGTCGGTGATCCCGGGCGCCCGATCCGTCGACCAGGCCCGGGCCAACGCGGCGGCGGCGTCGGTCCGGCCCCTCGACGACGCCAGCCGGGCTGCCGTCGCCGACCTGTACGACCGGCGGATCCGCCCCCTCGTCCACGACAAGTGGTGAGCGCTATCGCGTCGCGCCGCCATCGGGCTGGGACGGATCGTCACGGGCATTGAGCAGTCGCTCAATTGTGCGCTAGGCTCCACTTGAGCGATCGCTCAATTCGGGAGGACGGCGCCGAGATGAACACATCAGGTCAGTTGCCGAAGAGGCCGACACTCGGCGCGATGACGGCGTGGGCGGGCGTGGCCATACTGCTGTCCCTGGCGCTGTTGACGCCGTTCACGATCGGCCCGATCGCCGCATTGCTGGCCTGTCCCGTGCTGGTCGTCCTTCTCAGGCGACACGGGGGCGACGGCTCCGCCGTGGCTGCGCTGGTCGGCGCGGGCGCATTTCCACTGGTCATCGCCTATCTCAACCGGCACGGACCGGGCGACTTCTGCACGCGTACTGCCTCGAGCGAATCGTGCGAAGAGCAGTGGTCGCCGTGGCCGTGGGCGGTAGTGGGTGTCGCACTTATCGTCGCCGGGCTGGCGGGCTGTCTCCGGTTGCGGGCCGGGAACCGGCGTCACGGGCCGCCCGCGTCCGAGCCGGCGGCATGACGCAGGTCCTGCGTGCGCCTCGAGCCTGGCGCACCTCGGCGGTGCGGGTCGCCGGTCGGGCCGTGGGTTGGTCGGCCGCAGTGGGCGGTTTCGCCGGCGCCGGCTTCGCGGCCGTGACATGGCCGGTGAGCGGCAGCTTGTTCGGCGCGGTGTACGGCGTTTTGTGCGGCGCTCCGTTCGGAATCGTGACCGCCGGACTGTTTGGCCCGCTGTCTCTCGTCAACCGCTCGCCGCAGCTGTTCGCCGTCGTGGGCGGAGTCATCTGGACCGCTGGTGGCCTGGTCACCCTGAACCACACGGCGCTCGGTCACGGGCTGCGCGAGCACGGTCAGCTGGCCTGGGTTTTTCTCGCCGAGTGCACCGTCGGTGGAATTGCGTCCGGTCCGCACGCCTTGGGCGTCGTCCGCTGGCGGCCGGCGGTCGTCGGCGATCGATCAGTTTCGCTGTTCGTAATCCGATGCACCCTGATCGGCGCGGCGATCGGTGCGTGTGTTGGGTCGGCCGCAGGTGTCGTCATCGCCCTCTTCATCTCTCCGTCCTCCGCGCCGATCGCCGCTCTGTTCGCTCCCTATCTGACGACGGCGCCCGGGGCCGTCGCCGGAGCGTTGGTCGCTGCCGGCCGACTCGGATGCGCCGCGACTCAACGGCTTCAGAGGCGGTGACGGTGGCGGCCCGCGGGACATCGAACAGCGAGGTGACACGGCAGAGGTTGCGGACGGCGGCGACGCAGGTGCTGGGGACGGAAGGGATCGCCGGCCTGTCGGCCCGCGTGATCGCCGACCGGGCCGGCGTCAACCAGGCGTTGATCTTCTATCACTTCGGCAGCGTGGGACAGCTCGTGGACGTGGCCTGTCGCAACGCGGCCGATGCAAGTGTCGAGGACTACCGGAGCCGGCTGGCCAAGGTGAATTCCTTCGTCGAGCTGCTCGCCCTCGGACGTCAGCTGCACGACCAGGAACGGGCGATCGGCAACGTCGCGATCATGGCTCAGCTCATGGCCGGCGGCCAGCAGGACGAGCAGCTCGCGGCGACCGCGCGCTACTGCCTGACCCGGTGGCATCTGGAAATCGAGTCGACCGTGCGTCGGCTCCTTGCCGGCAGCCCACTGGCCCTCGTCGCCGAGCCCGCCGCGGTGGCCCGGGCGGTCAGCGCCGGCTTCCTCGGACTCGAGCTGTACGAGGGCATCGACCCCGAGGGGGCGCACCAGGCCCTCGATTCGATCGAGCGGCTCGGCGCCCTCGTCGAACTCATCGATGAACTGGGCCCGGTCGCGCGTCGAGCGCTCCGGGCCAAGCTCCGCAGGCGCCGTGCGTATCCGTCCCGGCCGGTGGTACCTGACCCGCACCGGTAGCCGAACCCCGCTGCGCAACTTGACACGGGTGTGTCAGACTCTTGGAGCATGACGGAACTTGCACCCTTCATCGCCGGACTGCCCAAGGTCGAGTTGCACGTGCACCA
>JAVHVD010000011.1:0-8396 GCA_032160745.1 Pseudonocardiales bacterium | reverse complement strand
ACCACGGCGATGGCCGTGGAGATGATGGCGATACCGATCGAGTTGACCAGCGCGCGCGTGAACTCCGAGGTCTTGAAGATGCCGCGATAGTTCTCGAAGGTCCATTTGCGCGGGACGAACTTGCCGTCGTTGATCGTCGTCGGATCCTTGAACGACAGGGACACGATCCAGAGGACGGGCACGATGGCCAGCACGATCGCGACCACGTTGGCGGCGCCCCACCCGGCCTTCTGCTGTGCGGTGGTTGCCATGTCTCAGCCCTCCGCGCCCGGCGCCGATGCGCCGAAGCCCTTGATGAAGGTTGCGGCGATGATCGCGACGCAGATGAAGATGAGGATCGAGATGGCCGACCCGATGCCGAGGTTCAGCGCCGTGAACAGGTTGTCGTAACCGAGGATCGACACCGAGTACGTGTTGTTCCCGCCCGCCGTGAGAATGAAGATGTTGTCGAATATTCGGAAGGCGTCGAGCGTGCGGAACAGCAGCGCGACGAGTATCGCCGGCTTCATCAACGGCAGCGTGATCTTGGTGAACCGCTGCCACGCAGTCGCACCGTCCATCTTCGCGGCCTTCTGCAGGTCCTCCGGAACAAGCGCGAGTCCGGCCATGAGCAACAGGGCCATGAAAGGCGTCGTCTTCCACACCTCGGCCAGGATGATGATCGCTATCGCCTGGAATTGATGCACGAGCGGTGCACTGCTGCCGAAGTGACCGACCAGGTACCCGGTATTCGGCGTCCATGCGTACTGCCAGCTGAACGCGGCGACCACCGTGACGATGCCGTACGGCACGAGGATCGCCGTCCGAACGGTGCCCCGGCCGAACAGCGTCCGGTGCATCAGGAGGGCGAGCAACATGCCGAGAATCAGCTCAACCGCCACCGAGATGATCGTGATCGCCAACGTGACCAGGAGCGCGTGCCACCAGTACTGAGAGGACAGCACCGCCTGGTAGTTGTCGAGCCCGACGAACTTCGCCTGATTCGGGAATCTCAGGTCGTAGCGCTCCAGAGACAGGTACACCGCGTACGCGATCGGATACGCAGTGACGGCGATCATCACCACCACGGCTGGGGCGCAGAGCAGCCAGCCGAGGCGCCGTTCCGCCTTCGCACCCTCGGACAGGGACACGTGCTTGGGCTTCGCCGCCGCGGCCGAGTCGGTTCCGTGGCGCGGGTGCTGCTCGGTCGAGACCGTCATGGGATCAACCCTTTCGACGCGAGTGCGTCTTTGATCTGCGATGAGATCTTCTTCTCTGCGTTTTTCGGATCGATGCCGTTCGGCGGCGACACGGTGTGGGAGACCACGATCGAGATGTTCTGATACGCCGGCGTCTTCGGCCGCACACTCGCGTTCTGCAGCGCGGTGAGGATCTCGGCGTGGAACGGATAGTCCTTGGCCAGGGCGGGGTCGCTGTAGAGGCTTTCCAGCGTGGGCGGCAACCCGCCCTTCGTGGCGGCGATCAACTGATGGTCGCGGTTGCGCAGGCAGAGCGCGGCTTTGAACGCCAGATCCGGATGCCGCGAGTACTTGCTGATTGCCAGGTCGATGCCGCCGATCGTCACGTGACTGGGCTCGTTCGCGTTCACGCGGGGGTACTGCGCGTACTTGAAGTTCTTGAAGAGCTTCGGGTTGTCGGCCTTCATCGAGGGATAGACGAATGGGTAGTTGAGCTGGAACGCCGCCGAGCCGGACTCCATCGCCAGCCGGTTGGCGTCCTCCATCTGTACGGAGAGCGAGGGGTCGGCCGCCACCGAGCTCGCCATCTTCTTCATGATCGTCAGCGCCTTGATCGCGGGGGCGCCCATCGACGGTGCGGTCGCGGCGGCGTTGAGGATGCTGCCGCCCGCGCTCGCCACCAAGGTGTTGAACCAGACCACCACGCCCTCGTACTGCGCTCCCTGGATCTCGATCAGGTGCGGCTTGTGCTGCTTGGCCAGGGCCACAGACATCGCGATCATCTCGTCCCACGTCGCCGGCGGGTGGGGCACGAGGTCGGATCGATACCAGAGAAGCTGGGTGTTGCTGTTGTACGGGACGGCGTAGAGCTTGCCCTTCCAGGTGGCGGTCTCCAACGGGGCCTTCAAGGTGCCCGCGCTGGCCGCGGCCTTGTTGCTGCCTGTCCATTCGCGGATCCAGCCGGCTTCGGCGAACTCCGCCTCCCAAGTGACGTCGAGGCCGAGGATGTCGAGCGAGCTGTCTTTGGCCGCCAGACGGCGGACCAGCTGTTGGCGCTGACCGTCGGCGCCGTTGGGCAGCTTGTTGTACTGGATCTTGTACTGGCTGGTCGCGCAGTCGTCGACGGCTTTCTGCACGGCTCCGGAGTTGTCCGGGAAGTTGTAGAAGTTGATCGTCACCCGACCGCCGCTGCCGCTGCCGCCGCATGCAGCCAGCAATCCCGCGGTCGCCACGGCAACGGCACCCATCACCGGAACGCGCCGCCGGGCGCGACGGCGACAGGCCTGCACCGAAGTCATGAGAGTTTGCGATTTGTCTGCGGACACCGGCAAGTCTCCCTCGATCGCTGTGGGCGGCGGAGTCTCAAGGGGCGCCGTACGCCATTTTCTCCTGCTTTCGGAAGCTACGGTTTCCGGGGCGGTGTGGCAATAAGCACCGGACTTCCTGCTCGATTCGATACGCGGGGTCCGGGACGCGTAATCGGCGGCCGGGCGCCGGCTTCGGAATGCCAGAGGGCTGGAATACCGGGGGGCACAGCCGTGTTTTGTCGACAGTTTGGTCTGCTGGCACCCGGCTGGCAGACTGGACGATCGGCGCGGAACGCGCTCGACCACCACCCGGCTCCGGTTCACGCCTCCCGCCATTCACTGGCAGGCGACCCGGCGGCCAGCAGAAGGGACCCGGTAATGAAGCAAGGCATTCACCCCGAGTACGTGGTCACCGAGGTGACCTGCTCGTGCGGCAACTCGTTCACCACGCGCAGCACGTCCAAGACGGGCCAGCTGCACGCAGACGTCTGCTCCGCCTGCCACCCGTTCTACACGGGCAAGCAGAAGATCATGGACGTCGGCGGCCGCGTGGACAAGTTCGAGAAGCGCTACGGCAAGCGCGTCCGCAACTCCTAGCTTTTCCGACGGCGCCCGCACCCGGTTCTCCGGGAGCGGGCGCCGTTCCCATGTCCGCGGCTTTGCACCTTTCGGGGCCGCTGAACGGGCCGTTTTGGGGCGCTGAAAGGTGGAAAGCGGAGAGGAAAGGGACGACGTGAGCGAGACGATCGGGAAACTGCCGGACCTGCTGGCTGAGTACGCCGAGGTCGAGACGGCGCTGTCGGATCCTGCGGTGCACAACGACACCGCTCGGGCTCGTAATCTCGGGCGGCGCTTCGCCGAACTCGCGCCCATCGTCGCCGCCGCGGGCGAGCTCGAGGCGGCGCGCGAGAACCTCGGCGCGGCTCGTGAACTCGGCGCCGAGGACGCCTCCTTCGCCGCCGAGGCCGACGCCCTGGTCGTGCGGATCGACGAACTGGAGAGCCGGCTGCGCGAGCTGCTGCTGCCGAAGGACCCGAACGACACCAAGGACGTGATCGTCGAGGTGAAGGCCGGCGAGGGCGGCGAGGAGTCCGCGCTGTTCGCCGGCGACCTGCTGCGGATGTACTTGCGCTACGCCGAACGCCAGGGCTGGACGACCGAGGTGCTCGACGACGAACCCACCGATCTGGGTGGCAAGAAATCGGTCACCGTCGCCGTGCGCGCCCGTCGGCCGGACAACCCGGTCTGGGCCAAGCTGAAGTACGAGGGCGGCGTGCACCGGGTGCAGCGGGTCCCCGCGACCGAGTCGCAGGGCCGGATCCACACGTCGGCCGCCGGCGTGGTGGTGCTGCCCGAGGCCGACGACGTCGAGGTCGAGATCGACCCCAACGACCTGCGCATCGACGTCTACCGCTCGTCCGGACCGGGCGGGCCGAGCGTCAACACGACCGACTCAGCGGTCCGGATCACTCACGTGCCCACCGGCACCGTGGTGAGCATGCAGAACGAGAAGAGCCAGCTGCAGAACCGTGAGGCGGGCATGCGGGTGCTGCGGGCCCGGCTGCTGGCCGCGGCGCAGGAGTCGGCCGATTCCGCAGCGTCCGACGCGCGTCGTTCGCAGGTCCGAACGGTGGACCGCTCGGAGCGCGTCCGTACTTACAACTTCGCCGAGAACCGGATCAGCGATCACCGCGTCGGCTTCAAGGCGTACAACCTCGATCAGGTGCTCGACGGTGCGCTGGACGACGTCATCGCCGCGCTGCAGCACGCCGACACCGAGGCGCTGCTCGCGGGGGAGCAGAGCTGACCGGCCCGCTGCTGGCCCGAGCGACGGCCCGACTGGCCGAGGCCGGCGTCCCGTCTCCGCGCGTCGATGCCGAGTTGCTGCTGGCCGCCGTGCTGGATGTGCCGCGGTCCCGGCTCGTCCTCGTGGCCGCGCCTGGTCCGGAGGCCGAGGCGGCATACGAAGCGGCGCTGGTCCGACGGGCAGCGCGCGAGCCGCTGCAGCACATCGTCGGGACCGCTCCGTTCCGGCACATCGAGGTCGCGGTCGGGCCGGGCGTCTTCGTCCCGCGCCCGGAGACCGAACTGCTCGTGGATGCCGTACTCCCCGTGCTGCGAGCCGTTGCGTTGCCGCTCACTGTGGACCTCTGCTCCGGCAGCGGCGCCCTGGCGCTGGCTCTCGCCGACGAGGTCCCCGGCGCCCGCGTCCTCGCCGTGGAGCGGACCGGGCCGAGCACCGCCTGGTTGGAGCGCAACGCGGCGGGGACGGCGGTCGAGGTGGTGACGGCCGACGTCAGCGACCCGGCCCTGCTGAGCGCGCTGCGCAGTCAGGTAGACGCGGTCGTCAGCAATCCGCCCTATGTCCCGCGGGTGTCCGAAGTCGCGGCCGAGGTGCGGTTCGACCCGGACCTTGCCGTGTTCGCCGGAGACGACGGGCTGAGCGTTATTCCCGCCGTGATCGCCCGGGCGGCGGAACTGCTGCGCCCCGGTGGCGTGCTGGCCCTGGAGCACGACGACACGCACGCGCGCGCGGTCCCGGCGCTGCTTCAGGCGGACGGCCGCTGGGCCGCGATCAGCGATCATCGCGACCTCGCGGGTTCGCCGCGCTATGCCGTGGCGACCCGCCGTTGAGGCACGCCTTTCCCCGCAAGTGCCCGGTTCAGGGCCTCATAACCGGTCATCTGCGGGGAAAGGCGCGCCCGGTGCTCGCCCGGTCCCTTGCTCACCCGCGGGCGGGTTGGCGGCAAGCGCGCGCCGCACTTATCCGGTTAGGGCAGGATGCATCACGTGAGCGACGCTTGCGGAGCGAACCAGGGGTACAGGCTTCGCCGATCAACCGAGCGAAGCGAGGTCTGTTGATCGTGGGGATGTTCTTCGAGTGCGGCGACCCGGACGTTCGGGTTGACGCGATCCGATCGGCGGCACACGCCGTTTCGACCGGCGAGCTCGTCGTCCTGCCTACCGACACCGTCTACGGGCTGGGTGCCGACGCATTCGACACCGTCGCGGTCGGCGATCTGCTGCGGGTGAAGGGGCGCGGCCGCGACATGCCTGTCCCGGTTCTGGTCGGTTCGTGGAGCACGATCGACGGGCTGGTCAGCGTGGTCGACGCCCGCACCCGCGACCTCATCGAGGCGTTCTGGCCGGGCGGACTCACCCTGGTCGTGAACCACGCGCCGTCGCTCACCTGGGATCTCGGCGAGTCGGGCGGCACCGTGGCCGTGCGGATGCCGCTGCACCCCGTCGCGATCGAGTTGCTCGAGGACACCGGCCCGATGGCGGTGTCGAGCGCCAACCGGCACGGCCAGCCAGCGGCACAAACTGCCGCCGAGGCGCGTGCGCAGCTCGGTGACGACGTCGCGGTGTACCTCGAGGACGGCCAGGCGCTCGGCGGCGTGGCCTCGACCATCGTGGACGTCACCGCCGGTCGGCCGCGGATCCTGCGCCTCGGCGCGATCGACGTAGAGACCCTGCGTGAGGTCGTCCCGGACATCGTCGGCGGGACCGGCGGGTGACCGAGAGCCATCCGAGCCTCGAGTACCTGCTCGTCGCCTGCGTCGCAGCGGCGGTCACGTTCCTACTCACCCCGGTGGCCCGCCGCATCGCGATCCGCTCGAAGGCCGTCGCCCTGCCGCGCGACCGCGACGTGCACGCCGTTGCCACCCCGCGAATGGGCGGGGTGGCGCTGTTCGCCGGCTTCTCGCTGGCCCTGTTCGTCGCATCTCGGCTGCCCAGCCTGCACCGCTCCTTCGAGAACGGGCCGGACATGCTGTGGGTGGTGCTCAGCGCCGCGATCATCTGCGTCGTCGGCATCCTCGACGACAAGTACGAGTTGGACTCGCTCACCAAGCTCGCCGGGCAGGTGCTTGCCTGCGGTTTGATGGTCACGCTCGGCGGTGTTCAGCTGGCGTTGATCCCGCTGGGCGACAGCACCGTCAGCCTGGGGCGGGACCTCGCGATCCCGGTCACGATCCTGCTGGCCGTCGTCACGATCAACGCGATGAACTTCATCGACGGCCTGGACGGGCTGGCTGCCGGTGTGACGGTCATCGCGGCGACCGCGTTCTTCGTGTTCTCCTACCACCTGGCGCAGGACGGCTTCACCGACGTCACGGCGTCGCCCACGCTCCTCGCGGCGGCGCTGGCCGGCGCGTGCGCCGGGTTCCTGCCGCACAACTTCTGGCCGGCCCGGATCTTCATGGGCGACTCGGGATCGATGGTTGTCGGGTTGGTCCTGTCCGCTGCGGCGACGTCGGCCACGACCTCGGCCGACCCCCAGGCGTTCAACGGCGCGTTGGGTTCGCTGCCGCTCGCACTGCCACTGCTGATCCCGCTCGCCGTCCTGGCGTTGCCGTTCGTCGACCTGCTCCTTGCCGTCGTCCGCCGGGTCGCCAAGGGACGCTCGCCGTTCGCGCCGGACAAACAACATCTGCATCATCGGCTGCTGGAGCTCGGGCACAGCCACCGGCGAGCCGTCCTGCTCCTGTACTTCTGGTCCGCTCTGCTCGCCTTCGCCGGTGTCGGGCTCTCCTACGACCGTGGCGCGTGGTTCGTGATCGCGACGCTGTGCACGCTGGCCGTCGCCGGGATCCTCGTCTCGGTGGTTCCGAGCATCCGGGCGCGAGCCGGGAACCGTCGGTCCGCCCACGTCTGACCGCCTCGCGGTACCGCCGCCCGGACGGGCGACCCGGTTCAGGTGGACCTCAGAGTCAAAGGTAGTCTGTACGCATCGCCTTCTGGCGCACGTGGACTCAACGTCGGCCCGCGCGGTCGCCGGTCGTATTCCGTGCCGGCGGCGAGGATCGTGGCCACAATGACCCACAGCCGAGGAGTACGCCCGTGAGCGATATCGGTTCGCTGTCCGCACGCATCGACTAGGCGGCTGGCGATGTCCGCAGATCCCGACCGGTCACTCAACTGGTCAGCCCTGCTGGGTATGGGGGCGGTCATCGCGGCGCAGCTCGTCGCGGGTTTCGCCCTCGGCTGGTTGGTCGACTCGGGAGCGGGTACAAAACCGATATTCCTGCTCGTCGGACTGCTCCTCGGCATCATCGGAGCCGTCAGCTACACCGTCGTTGAATTTCGCAAGTACCTGAAGAGTTGACCAAAGACTTGGAGTTGAAGCACTCAGTGGAACCGGTCATGTACACCCCGGTGACCGCCGCTGCCAATCTGCGCAGATCGGTGGTGGTGTCCGGCGTTCTCGGCCTCGCCGCGATCGTGGTGCTCTCCTTCGCCGGTCACCCGCTGATGGGCGTGTTCGGCACCCTCGGCCTCGCGCTCGGCGCGCTCAACAACCGGCTGCTGCAGAAGTCGGTGCTCACCTACGCAAACGACTCCGGCATCGACCGCAAGCGGTTCCGCCGCGGCGTGATGGGTCGGCTCGGCGCGATCACGTTGGTCGCCATCGGCCTGGGCATTCTCGTCCAGCCCGACGGGCTCGGCGTGTTCGTCGGCCTCGCGGTTTTCCAGGTTCTGATGCTGGTCGGCGCGGCACTGCCCGTCTTCCGCTCCCTCCGGCCGACCTCCTGACTGGATTGGTGAACGAACAAGTGAGCGCGCAGAACGTCGCCATCAACGTCCAGGTCGGCGAGCACATCGAGTGGCACATCTTCGGTGTCTCACTGCACGGCGACACCATCATCAGCACGGTGGTCGCCGGCGCGATCGTCATCGGCCTCGGGTTGTGGGTGCGGCGCAAGATCAGCGCGCGCAAGCCCAGCAATGGGCAGCTGTTCTTCGAGACGGTGACCCAGCAGGTCGAGCAGCAGGTCGAGGACACGATGGGCATCAAGACCGCCCCGTTCGTCGTCCCGCTGGCCATGGCGCTGTTCCTGTTCATCCTCATCGCCAACTGGCTCTCGATCCTGCCGGTGATCCACGGCGGAGGCGCCGAGGTGCTTCCGCC
>JAVHVD010000010.1:0-3816 GCA_032160745.1 Pseudonocardiales bacterium | reverse complement strand
GTCGTCTGCTCGATCGAGAACCTCGACCCGATGGGCGTGCACACCGGCGACTCGATCACCGTCGCGCCGGCGATGACGCTCACCGACCGCGAGTACCAGCACATGCGCGACATCGGCATCGCCGTGCTGCGCGAGGTGGGCGTCGACACCGGCGGGTGCAATATCCAGTTCGCGATCAACCCCGCGGACGGCCGCATGATCGTCATCGAGATGAACCCACGCGTGTCGCGCAGTTCGGCCCTGGCATCGAAGGCCACCGGCTTCCCGATCGCCAAGATCGCGGCCAAGCTCGCCGTCGGCTACACGCTCGACGAGATCCCCAACGACATCACGCGCAAGACCCCGGCCGCGTTCGAGCCCACGCTCGACTACGTGGTCGTGAAGATCCCGCGCTTCGCATTCGAGAAGTTCCCCGGCGCCGACCCGGTGCTCACCACGCACATGAAGAGCGTGGGCGAGGCGATGTCCATCGGCCGCAACTTCACCGAGGCGCTCAACAAGGCGCTGCGCTCGATGGAGACGAAGGCGGCCGGCTTCTGGACGGTCCACGGCGACACGGCCTCGGGCGACGAGCTCGACGAACTCCTCGCCCAGGCCGCGATCCCCACCGACGGTCGGCTGTACCTGGTCGAGCGCGCGCTGCGCTCCGGCGCCACGGTCGAGCAGGTGGCCGAGGCGACCGGCATCGACCCGTGGTTCCTCGACCAGATCGCGCTGATCGTCGAGGTGGGTGGCGAGGTGCAGGGTGCGCCGACGCTGTCCCAGGGACTGCTGCGCAAGGCCAAGCGGCACGGGCTGTCGGACCGGCAGATCGCCGCGCTGCGCCCAGAGCTCGCGGGCGAGGACGGCGTGCGCACGCTGCGTCACCGGCTGGGCATCCGGCCGGTGTTCAAGACCGTCGACACCTGCGCGGCCGAGTTCGCGGCCACCACGCCGTACCACTACTCCTCCTACGACGAAGAGACCGAGGTCGCCCCGCAGCCCGACCGGCAGAAGGTGCTGATCCTCGGCAGCGGACCCAACCGGATCGGGCAGGGCATCGAGTTCGACTACTCGTGCGTGCACGCGGTGATGGCGCTGCGCGACGCCGGCTACGAGACCGTGATGATCAACTGCAACCCGGAGACGGTCTCCACCGACTACGACACCGCCGACCGGCTGTACTTCGAGCCGCTCACCTTCGAAGACGTCCTCGAGGTCGTGCACGCCGAGCAGCAGTCCGGTCCGGTGGCCGGGGTCATCTGCACGCTCGGTGGCCAGACTCCGCTCGGATTGGCGCAGCGGCTGAAGGACGCCGGTGTTCCCGTGCTGGGCACCCAGCCGGAGGCCATCGATCTGGCTGAACACCGCGGCGCGTTCGGCCGCGTGCTGGACGCGGCCAACCTGCCCGCGCCCAAGCACGGCACCGCCACCTCGTTCGACCAGGCCAAGGCCGTCGCCGACGCGATCGGCTATCCGGTGCTGGTTCGCCCGTCCTACGTCCTCGGTGGACGCGGCATGGAGATCGTCTACGACGAGGAGCACCTCGCGGACTACATCAGCCGGGCCACCGAGATCACTCCCGACCACCCCGTGCTCGTCGACCGGTTCCTCGACGACGCCGTCGAGATCGACGTCGACGCCCTCTACGACGGCACCGATCTGTACCTCGGCGGCGTCATGGAGCACATCGAGGAGGCCGGTATCCACTCCGGCGACTCGGCCTGTGCCCTGCCGCCGATCACCCTCGGTGCCGGCGACATCGCCAACGTCCGCGCGTCCACACTGGCCATCGCCCAGGGCGTGGGGGTGCGTGGGTTGCTGAACGTCCAGTACGCGCTGGCCGGCGACGTCCTCTACGTCCTCGAGGCCAATCCGCGCGCGAGCCGGACGGTGCCGTTCGTCTCCAAGGCCACGGCGGTGCAGCTGGCCAAGGCGGCGGCCCGCATCGCGCTCGGGACGAGCATCGCCGAGCTGCGGGTCGAGGGGCTGCTGCCTGCGTCCGGGGACGGCGGTGACCTGCCCGACGACGCCCCTATCGCGGTGAAGGAGGCCGTCCTGCCCTTCACCCGCTTCCGCACCTCCGGGGGCGATCAGGTCGACTCGATCCTGGGTCCGGAGATGAAGTCGACCGGTGAGGTGATGGGCTTCGCCGCCACCTTCGGCACCGCGTTCGCGAAGTCACAGGCCGCCGCCTACGGCTCGCTGCCGGTCAAGGGCACGGTCTTCGTCAGCATCGCCAATCGTGACAAGCGGGCGGCGATCTTCCCGGTGAAGCGACTGTCCGATCTGGGCTTCCGCATTCTCGCCACAGCCGGAACGGCGCAGGTGCTGCGCCGCAACGGGGTGAACGCCGAGTTGGTGGGCAAGTTCAGCGACGGCCCCGGCAACGTTGTCGAGAAGATCCTCGCCGGGGAGGTCGACCTCGTGCTGAACACGCCGTGGGGCTCGGGTGGACCGCGCCTGGACGGGTATGAGATCCGTACCGCCGCCGTCACTGCGGGGATCCCGTGCCTGACCACCGTCCAGGCCGCAGCGGCCGCGGTCCAGGGCATCGAGGAGCTGTCCCGCGGCGAGATCGGCGTGCGATCGCTTCAGGACCTGCACGCCCAACTGGCGCAGTGGCGGTCGGGACGGTGACGGTGACGAACCACGCGATGAGCGCTCGCGCCCCAAAGCAGGAGACCGGGGAGATCTTCGCGGTGCAGAAGGTCGGCGAGTACCTCCAGTTCACCGTCGTCGCGCCCGGCGTCGCCACCGGTTTCGAGCCCGGCCACTTCGTCGCGGTCGCGGTCGGCGGGGACAACACGGCGATGATCCTGCGCCGGGCCTTCGCGCTGTGCGGCGCGACGCAAAGTGACAAGTTCGCCGGGACCGTCCAGTTCGTCGTCGCCGAGCACGGCCCGGGTACCCGGTGGCTGGTGGAGCGCAAGGCCGGCGACACCCTGGACCTCGTCGGCCCGCTCGGCAATCCTTTCCCGTTGCCTTCCGGACCCGCGCCCGCTGTGCTGGTCGGTGGCGGGTACGGCGCGGCGCCGCTCATTCCGCTGGCCCAGGCGCTGCTGGACAAGGGCTCGCCGGTCGAGTTCGTGCTCGGCGCGTCCACCGCGTCGCGGCTCTACGGCGAGATGACGGCCAAGCGCATGGTCGGCCAGGTCACGGTCACCACCGACGACGGATCGGCGGGGGAGAGGGGGCTCGTCACCGACGTGCTGCCCGACGTGATCGAGCGGATCAACGCCGAGATCATCTATGCGTGCGGCCCGATGCCGATGCTGCAGGCGGTCGGCGCGATCGCGCAGCAGCGGGCGATCCGCGCACAGGTCGCCGTCGAGGAGTCGATGGCCTGCGGCATCGGCGTCTGCATGACCTGCGTGCTGCCGGTACGCGGTGCCGACGGCAAGTCGCGCTTCGTCCGATCGTGCGTCGAGGGCCCGGTCTTCGACGCGCTGAACGTGCGATGGAGCGACGTAGGACGCCTGCCATCCGACCTCGTCGGTGCCGACGCGATGGGAGGTCACTGACAGGTGAGTAAGGGGAGATGGCGATGAGCGCTGATATGACCACCCGTCTCAGCACCGTGACGCTGCCGAATCCGGTGCTGACCGCGTCCGGGTGCGCTGCGGCCGGACGTGAGCTGCACCAGTTCTTCGACGTCGCCCAGCTCGGAGCGGTCGTCACCAAATCGATCATGCCGTCGCCTCGGTCCGGCCGGCCGACACCGCGGATGGCCGAGACGCCGAGCGGCATGCTCAACTCCATCGGGCTCCAGGGTCCCGGCATCGAAACATTTCTCGACAAGGACCTGCGCTGGCTCGACGACAACGGCGTGCGTGC
>JAVHVD010000009.1:0-5469 GCA_032160745.1 Pseudonocardiales bacterium | reverse complement strand
GGGCATGTTCGGGATGTTCCTCTTCCTGACCTACTACTTCCAGGGCGTCCTCGGTTACAGCGCGCTCAAGGCCGGCGTCGCGTTCCTGCCGTTCCCGCTCGGCATCATCACCTCCGCGACGATCGCCTCGCGAACCCTGCCGCGCTTCGGACCGCGCATCCTCGCCACCGGCGGCTTCTCGCTCGCCGCGCTCGGGATGCTGTGGCTCACCCAGCTGCCCGCTGACTCGGCGTACCTCGTGCACGTCGTCCCCGCCATGCTGCTCATCAGCCTTGGCATGGGCCATGTCTTCGTGCCGCTGTCCTCGACCGCTCTGCTGGGAGTCCCCAACCACGACGCGGGAGCAGCCAGCGCGCTGGTCAACACCATGCAGCAGATCGGTGGCTCGCTAGGGGTTGCGTTCCTCAACACCATCGCGACCCGATCGACCGCGTCTTATGTGGCGACGCACGGAAGTACGTCACCCGCTGCGGCGGTGCACGGGTTCACCAGCGCCTTTGCGTTCTCCGTGGGGATCCTCTTGCTCGCCGCCATCGTGGTGAACACCCTGCTGCGCGTGCCCAGTGCACGGCCGGACGCGTCGGCCAGCCGCGAGGAGGTCCCGGCGTTCGAGTCGGCCCTCGCCTAGCGGGTCAGTCGGCGTCAGACCAGGCGATCCAATGTTCGGGGGTCAGCACCATGGTCACCGAGTCGGCATAGGACTCTTCGTCGAAGGGGTCGATGTCCTGTCTGCCGTAGCGCTGGTTCAGCTCCATGAGCGTGTCCGCAGGGACCGGTCCGTCTAGTCGGACCGGTCCCTCGGCCGTCACGTAGCGCCGGTCGGTGCCGTTGACCGTCATCTCGACGCACAGCGTGGCGCGGCCAGCTCGGTCCGCATTGCGACACTTCACCGAACCCCTTTCGGTGAGCACCCGGATCTCGCCGCCGACATGCATGAAGTGGACGGGGACGGAGTGGATCCGACCCGCGGCGGTGAGCGTGGACCAGATCGCGGTGAGAGGTTGGTCGAGCAGATCCCCTCGCTCGTCATCGGTCAGCCTCCGGCGCCCGTAAGCGTCGCGATCATCCTCCCGACTCATGCCGCCATCTTCGCCTGATTGTTGGCGTCAACGGGTGCCGGAACGCGCGGGTTACCTGACAGACTTCTCGGGACTTTCCAGACCCGGAGGCCCAGCGTGACGCATCCCGCGCAGCCCGACTCTCGGTCCGTCGTCGTCGGCGTGGACTACGGGACGCTGTCCGGCCGCGCGGTGGTCGTCCGCGTCTCTGACGGGGCCGAGCTCGCCAGCGCCGTACACGACTACACGCACGCGGTGATGGAACGCGAGCTGGTCGCCACCGGGCGCGCGCTGCCGCCGGACTGGGCCCTGCAGGTCCCGGCCGACTACATCGAGGTGCTGCGGACCGCCGTCCCCAAGGCCGTCGCCGCGGCGGGCGTCGCACCGGGCGACGTGATCGGGATCGCCACCGACTTCACCGCCTGCACGGTGCTCCCGACCCTCGCCGACGGCACCCCGCTCTGCGAGCTGCCCGAGCTCGCCGACCGCCCGCACGCCTACGTCAAGCTGTGGAAACACCACGCCGCCCAGGCCCACGCCGACCGCATCAACGCCGCCGCCCACGAGCGGGGCGAGCCGTGGATCGCCCGCTACGGCGGCAAGCTGTCCTCCGAGTGGGAGCTGGCCAAGGGCCTGCAGCTGCTCGAGGAGGACCCCGACACCTACGCCCGCACCGAACGCTGGGTCGAGGCCGCCGACTGGATCGTCTGGCGGCTGTCCGGCACCTACGTGCGCAACGCCTGCACGGCCGGCTACAAAGCCGTCCTGCAGGACGGCAGCTACCCCTCCGAGGACTACTTGGCCTCCCTCAACGAGGGCTTCCGGCACTTCGTGCGCGACAAGGTCGAGCAGCCGATCGGCCAGCTCGGTGCGGCGGCCGGCCGCCTGACCGCCGAGGCCGCGGCCTGGACCGGCCTGCCCGAGGGCATCGCGGTGGCCGTCGGCAACGTCGACGCCCACGTCACCGCGCCCGCCGCGCAGGCCAACGACCCCGGCCAGATGGTCGCGATCATGGGCACCTCCACCTGCCACGTCATGAACAGCGACGTGCTCGCCGAGGTCCCCGGCATGTGCGGCGTCGTCGACGGCGGCATCGTCGCCGGCCTCTGGGGCTACGAGGCCGGCCAGAGCGGCGTCGGCGACATCTTCGGCTGGCTGGTCCGCACCGGCATCCCCGCGTCCTACACCGAGGCCGCCCGCGCCAGGGGCATCGGCGTGCACGAGCACCTCACCGAGCTGGCTGCCGCGCAGCAGGTCGGCGAGCACGGCCTGGTTGCCCTCGACTGGCACAACGGCAACCGCTCCGTCCTCGTCGACCACGAGCTCTCCGGCGTCGTCGTCGGGCTGACGCTCGCGACCCGGCCCGAGGACCACTACCGGGCGCTGCTCGAGGCGACGGCCTTCGGCACCCGCACGATCATCGAGGCCTTCGAGGCGCACGGCGTACCCGTCACCGAGCTCGTCATCGCCGGCGGCCTGCTCAAGAACCCCCTGCTCATGCAGATCTACTCCGACGTCACACGGCTGCCGCTCTCGGTGATCGGCTCCGACCAAGGCCCGGCCCTCGGCTCGGCCATCCACGCCGCCGTCGCCGCCGGCGCCTACCCCGACGTGCGGACGGCCTCCGCCGCGATGGGGCGGGTCGCGCGCGGCGTCTACACCCCCGACGAGGCCCGCGCCTCGGCGCACGACGCCCTGTACGCCGAGTACCGCACCTTGCACGACTACTTCGGGCGCGGCGGCAACGACGTGATGCACCGGCTCCGGGCCATCCGAAGGGAGGCGCACGCACGATGACCAGTGACCTGCGAACCATCAACGGCCCGGCCGTCGCCGAGCTGCGCGCCACCGTGGCCGGGCTGCACACCGAGCTCGTGCGCTACGGCCTCGTCGCGTGGACCGCCGGCAACGTGTCCGGCCGGGTCGGTGGTACCGACCTGTTCGTCATCAAGCCGAGCGGGGTGTCCTACGACGACCTGTCCCCCGACACGATGGTCGTCTGCGACCTCGACGGCACAGTCGTGGCGGGCGACCTCTCGCCGAGCAGCGACACGGCGGCGCACGCCTACGTCTATCGGGAGATGACCGAGGTCGGCGGGATCGTGCACACCCACTCGACGTACGCCTCCGCCTGGGCCGCCCGCGGCGAGCCGGTGCCGTGCGTGCTGACCGCGATGGCCGACGAGTTCGGCGGCGAGATTCCGATCGGGCCGTTCGCGCTGATCGGCAGCGACGACATCGGCAAGGGCATCGTCTCGACGCTGCGTGGGCACCGCTCCCCGGCGGTCCTCATGCAGAACCACGGCGTCTTCACGATCGGGCCGACCCCGGTGGCCGCCGTGAAGACGGCCGTCATGTGCGAGGACGTCGCCCGCACGGTGCACCTCGCCCGCCAGCTCGGCGAGACCATCCCGATCCCGCAGGCCGACATCGACCGCCTCTACGAGCGCTACCAGTCCGCCTACGGCCAATAGCCCGCCCAGACCTCCGCCAATTGACCACGTGAGGTAGTCGAGTAAGGGCGTCAAAAGCCCTAGACAGCTGTTGTCGCCCCTACTCGACTGTTGCGGCGCGTCTCACACGCCGTGGCGCGGACCTACTTCGAGTTCTTGGCCACGATCCGCGCGAGCTTGGCCTGCACCGTCGCCGAGAGCGCCGGCTTTGCGGTCCGGGCGTTCGTCTGCGCGCCCGAGACCGCGCCGCGGGGGTTGTAGCAGACGGCGTACGCCGTGAGGTCGGTCGGCGCGTCCGGCGTGGGCGTCGCATCCGGGTTGGCGTCGCTGATGACGACCCAGCTGTTCGTGTCCGCCGAGTTGATGAAGGTGACGCCGGTCGTGTAGTTGTCGTAGCCGCCGCCCGTCAGCTTGGTACCGCTCGGGCAGGTCGCCACGGCGATGAGCGTGTGCGTCGTCGGGTCCGGGACACCGGTCACGTCGTTCGGCGCCCAGTCCGAGTCGGCCGTGATGTTGCCGGTGTGAGCCATGGCCGAGAAGGCGTAGCTGATGCCATGCCAGTTGCCCAGCATGTCGGAGTTGAGCGAGGTCACCATCTTCGGGCTGTTGACGGAGAACGGCGGGTAGGCCGTCGAGCCGGCCTGCAGGCGCAGGGGTGTCCCAGCGGTGTTGGTCAGGGTCGTGACGGCGGTGCCGTAGTTGGATCGGCCGATGAGCACCGAACCCCCGTTGGCTGCGTAAGCGGCGACGCCTCCGCCCGTCACAACGATGGCGGCGACGAAGCCGACGATGAATCCGACCGGACGGATTGTGCGAATGCGTGCGAGCACCTTTGGTGCCTTCCCGTGAGAGGTGAACTAGACGGCGGGCAGTTTGTCCTACAAGCGGGCCCGTGTCCTGACTTTCGGCATTTCGACCCGCCGCCCGGTCTTTCGCGCAATCGACCACGTGGGGTAATCGAGACAGGGCGACAACAGCCATAGAAGACTGTCGCCGCCCTGACTCGCCTGTCGCGGTGGGCGTGCCGGACTCGGCGCCGCGTTGCGGGCCTGCTTGCTGCTACTTCTGGTGCCGCGCGACCAAGCGGTCGCCCTTGGCCTTCATCTCCGGCGACAGGGTCGGTCCCGCGACTCGGGCATTCGGATTGGCGGCGCCGACCACTGCACCACGGGGGTTGTAGCAGACCGCGAAGGCGGTGACGTCGGCCGGCGAGTCCCCAGCTGTTTCGTCGCCGTCACTAAACACGTACCAGCTGTTCGCGGACGGCGCGTTGTCAAACGTGAGGCCCGACGACGTTCCGTTGTCGTAGCCGCCACCCGTCAGCTTCGTGCCCGCCGGGCAGTCTGCGACCGCCACGATGATGCCGGACGAGGGGTCTGGCACCCCGTTCACCGGGTACCAGTCCGACGTGCCTGTCATGTTGCCGGTGTGCGCCATGGCCGAGAAGGCGTAGCTGATGCCGTGCCAGTTGCCCAGCATGTCCGAGTTCAGCGAGGTCACCATCTTCGGGCTGTTGACGGAGAAGGGCGCGTACGCCGTGGACTTGGCCTGCAGGCGCAGTGGCGTGCCGGCGGTATTGGTCAGAGTCGTGACGGCCGTGCCGTAGTTGGACCGGCCGATGAGCACCGAACCCCCGTTGGCCGCGTAAGCAGCGACTCCTCCCCCCGTCACAACGATGGCGGCGACGAAGCCGACGATGAAGCCGACCGGGCGGATCCTGCGAATGCGTGCGAGCACCAGTGGTGCCTTCCCGTGAGTGAGTGGAGAGCTGAACCGCGCGTAGTTTGTCCTACTCGTGGCTTCCTGTCCGGACTTTCGCCCTTTCGGCCGTTTGTCTGGCCTCCTCAAACTCATCGGGCTGCCCCTGGTCGGGCATTTCAGCCGAAGGCGGTGCATGCCGACCCTCAACCGTGAGGCGATCGCGCGAGCCTGGTCAGGACCGCATCGCCGAGGCGTCC
>JAVHVD010000008.1:0-2681 GCA_032160745.1 Pseudonocardiales bacterium | reverse complement strand
CGCGTGCGGCGTAGCACCGCCGCGGCGGCACCCGCGATCAGCTCGGCGATCCGCTCCTCACCCGAAGTGAAGGGCTGCTCGTCGGGCGCGCGGCCGATATAGAGCCCGCCGACCGTCCGTCCTTCATAGCCGATGGGGACGCCCAGCACTGACGCGAAAGCCGACTGCTGGTTCAGCAGATCGAACTCCAGCCCGTTGCTGCCCGGCAGCCGAAGCAGCTCCGATCGCCCCAACACTTGATCGGACAGCCCGTCCTGGGATGCGAGGAAGCGAAGGGCGTCGACGGCTGCCGGGTCGGCTGCGTCGGATCCGAAGAACTCCAGCGCTCCGTCCTCGTCGATGGCCGAGATCAGCGCATACGGGCTGCGCAGAATCGCCTCGGTGGAGGCCGCGATGCGACCCAACGATTGGGGAAGTGGCTCGGGCGTGCTGGCCATGAGCGGCGCCAGCAGGGCTCGCCATTCGGCGAAGACGTCCACGGCGGCGCCGGGTGGCGTCGCTCGTGAAGACATTTTGGCCCCCCGATCAGGGTCCATTCCCGGAAGGAAGAGACCCTAGGACTCTTGATCTGCGGCGCCGCGGTCGGTATGCGGCGCTGCCGAAAATCAGATCACATGAACCGGCTCGCCGCGCGTTGAACGGGGCGTTACGCGGCGGGTCAGCCGACCCCAAGCAGGATGCGCGGGTGCTGCGCCGGCGCAAGCCAGCGCAGGAGGCGGACCAGCTGATCCTGGGCAATTGCGACACAACCAGCGGTCGGCTGGCCGACAGACACGTGCAGGAAGAAGGCGCTGCCCGCGCCGGCCCGGACTCCCCCAGGCGCGTTCCGGGTGTTGTAGTCGATCACCACCGCGTAGCGGTAGTAAGGCATCGTCGAGTACAGCGGCTCGTTCGGCGCACCTTGAGTGAACGAGCAGCCCGATGAGCACCGCTGCCTGGTGTTGTAGAGCGGGCCCGACTGGCTGATCCACCAGTCGGCCGGCGTGGTCTGGACGTACGGCAGCGACGTCCCGGGGTTGCTGTCGTGGCCGAACGCCTGGGTCAGGGTGTAGCTGCCGGTCGGCGTCCGGCTCGATTGCTCGCTGGCCTGTCCGATGCCGCCGGCGCCGAGGTGCGCCTGCACCGACGGGCCGACCGCGCGCCAGCCGCCTGACACCCGGCGCCATGCGCGCAGAGTTGCCGTTGTACTCGAGTGGGACTGAGCGGTCACCGTGATGACCTGCCGCGCGTCGCCCGTGGAGAAGCGGAGGGGCAGCGACGAGGGCGGCACCGAGGACGGCGACGCGAGGGTCGTCCGCGGCGCCGGAGGACGGCTGGTCCGCTTCGGTTCCGGCGTCACGGCGTCGCTGGACCTGGTCGCCACGCGAGGGGTGACGGTCGGCGTAGCGGTCGCGGTCGGGGTTGGTGCGGGATCCCGGCTCGAGGTTGCCGCGGATGAGTTCGTCCCGCGGCCGGCGCTGTGCGCCGAGCACCCGCTCACGGCGAGGGTTGTGAGGAGAACGGCGATAAGGATTCGACGGGACGTTCCGAGCACGCATCCCAGGGTGTCATGCGACCGATGAGTCCCGCCGTCGCCCGTCGTTCTACGAAGGTCAGATCCAAATCGAGGGAGGTTCCGATGGCCCAGGTGTATTCACACATGACGATGTCGCTGGACGGATTCATCGCCGATCCGCGGGGCGGTGTCGCCGAGCTGTTCGACTGGTACGGGGCGGGACCGGTCGAGGTCCCGACCGCCGACGGCCACCAGCCGTTCCGGGTGGATCAGGCCAGCGCGGAGCTGCTGCGCGAGATCCTCACGACGACCGGCGCGCTGGTCTGCGGCCGCCGGTTGTTCGACCTCACCGGCGGCTGGAGCGACAACCATCCGGTGGGCGCGCCTGTGGTCGTCGTGACGCACCGTCGGCCCGAGGACGCCGACGGGTGGGAGCGGACCCACTTCGCCGGCAGCGTCCCGGCCGCGATCGCAGAGGCGAAGAAGCTCGCCGGCGACAAGAACGTCTGCATCGCCAGCGCGAACGTGGCACAGCAGGCATTGGAACTGGGGTTGATGGACGAGGTGAACGTGAGCCTCGTCCCGGTCCTGATGGGCGAGGGCATTCCGTACTTCACCAACCTGGCCGCCGCGCCGCACCGGTTCCACGACCCGGTCGTGATCGCCGGCGCCCGAGCGACGCACCTCCGCTACGCCGTGCGCCGCTGAGGGTCGCGCCGATCCCGAACGGCGCGCATGATCGCGGTTCTAGCCGACGCCGATCAAGATCCTCGGGTGCGCCGTGGGCGTCAGCCAGCGCATCAGGCTCACCAGCTTGGTCTGTGAGATCGCGACGCAGCCGGCGGTGGCGTTGCCGTCCGTGACGTGCAGGAAGAACGCGCTGCCGGCGCCCTGCCGCACCCCCCCGGGCGCGTTGCGGGTGTTGTAATCGATGACGACCGCGTAGTTGTAGAACGGCGTCTCGTAGTACAGGTGCTCATTCACGGTCGGCTCGCGGTTGTCGAACGCGCAACCCGACGAGCAGCGTTGATGCGTGTTGTAGAGCCCGCCGGACTGGCTGATCCACCAGTCGGACGGGCCGGTGCGGAAGTACGGCAGCGACGTGCCCGGGTCGGCGTGATGGCCGAACGCCTGGGTGAGAGTGAAGCTGCCGATCGGTGTCGCGCTGCGGGACTCGCTGGGCGAA
>JAVHVD010000007.1:0-21770 GCA_032160745.1 Pseudonocardiales bacterium | reverse complement strand
CACTTCTACTACGTGCACTTCGCGTTCCCGACCTACTTCAAGAACATCTTCGAGGGGCATGTCGCCACCCAGTTCATGGAGTCCCGCGGTCGCGCGGACGTCGGGCAGGGCAGCCAGTACGCGGGCGATGAGAACCTGCTCAAGTCCGAGGCGTCCTATTTCGGGCCGTCCTACATGATCAACTGGTTGTGGAACGACTTCAGGGGCACCATGGTCGAGTCGGTCCTGGTGAACTGCCACTACCCGATCGACCAGAACTCCTTCCTGCTGCAGTACGGCGTCATGGTGAAGAAGCTGCCGGGCGTCGACCGCGAGATGGCGAACAAGATCGCGGGCAAGTTCGCGAGGAGCTTCAAGGTCGGATTCGAGCAGGACGTCGAGATCTGGAAGAACAAGAGCCGCATCGACAACCCGCTGCTCTGTGAAGAGGACGGACCGGTCTACCAGCTGCGCCGCTGGTACGAGCAGTTCTATGTCGACGTCGCGGACGTCACCGAGGACATGACCGCGCGCTTCGAGTTCGAGATCGACACCTCACACGCCGTCGAGGCGTGGGAGAGGGAGGTCGCGGAGAACCTCCGCCGGCGCGCCGAGCAGGAAGCCGTCTCGTAGCCATGGCCACCGACGCGCCGGTGCGTCGCTGGGCGAGCGAGGACGGCATCCTCGCCGAGCGGCGCCGGGAGACGGTCGCCGACATGCGGCTCTACGTCGAGATCGGCCTGACCCCGGTCACCTGCCAGGAGTGCGGGATCGACGCGATGGTCAAGAAGAACAGCCGGAAGCACACCAGCGTGCAGTGGACGCCGCAGGGCGTCGCGGCGTGCCCGGAGATCAGCGCCGCTCGCGCCGCCGACCCGAATGCCTTGGTACTGGGCTGCGCCAAGCTGCGGGCCAGTATCGAGGACGCGGTGCGCGCCGGGCAGGTGGTCGTTCCCGATGCCTGAGCGGGCGCCGTCGCACCGGCTCGTCGTGCGCGAGATCGTCCGGGAGACCGACGACGCCTGCTCGATCGTGCTGGAGCCGCCCGGCGGCGCCGACTTCTCCTACCAGCCCGGGCAGTTCCTGACGCTGCGCATCCCGACCCCGTCCGGCGCGGTCGGGCGCTGCTACTCGCTGTGCAGCAGCCCGCACGTGGACGACGTCCTGCGCATCGCGGTGAAGCGCGTCCGCGACGGCGTCGGCTCGAACTGGATCAACGAGTCCGTCTCGGTCGGCGACGAGATCGAGTGCCTGGTGCCCGGGGGTGTGTTCACCCCCAAGTCGTTCGACGACGACCTGCTGCTCTTCGCCGGCGGCAGCGGCATCACACCGGTCCTGTCCATCCTCAAGTCGGCGCTGGCGGTCGGCACTGGGCAGATCGTGCTGGTGTACGCCAACCAGCACGAGAAGTCGGTGATCTTCGTCGATCAGCTGCGCGAGTTGGCCGACGCGCATCCCGACCGGCTCCATGTGCTGCACTGGCTGGAGTCGGTGCAGGGTCTGCCGAGCCGGCCGCTGCTCAAGGCATTCATCGCTCCGTACAGCTCCTACACCGCGTTTCTCTGCGGGCCGAGCCCGTTCATGGAAACGGTCACCCACGCGTTGCGCGACTGCGGCGTGCCACCCGCCCGCATCCACATCGAGCGGTTCCAGTCACTCGTCGACGACCCGTTCTCCCTACCTGACGCCACAGCCGCGACGGACGACCTCGGCGGCGAGACGACCCACCTCCAGGTCGAGCTGGACGGCGAGACGCACGAGTTCGACTGGCCGCGGAACACCAAGCTGCTCGACCTCCTGCTTGCGAAGGGGCTCAAAGCGCCGTACTCGTGCCGACTCGGTCAGTGCAGCGCGTGTGCCTGCATCCTCGACGAGGGCGAGGTCTCGATGGTCACCAACGAGATCCTCGAGCAGGAGGACCTGGACGAGGGCTACGTGCTCGGCTGCCAGTCGCTGCCGCTGACGGACAAGGTGAAGATCCGCTACTCCTGATCGGCTTCTGATCAGCGGTCTTCCATCAGCCGAACGCGGCCCGGGCTCCGCACTCGGCACAGACGTAGATGTCGCCGTCGGCCGTCAGTTCGCCGTGCGCGGTGCAGGTGGGCGTCCCGGTCTGGCCGAGCACGACGTTCCCCAGGCTGACATCCCAGCCGCCCGGGACATCGTGAAGGGCCGCAGCCCGGGTCGCCTGGGCCCGCGCGGCGTCGAACGCGACGACGGCCACGGCGACGGCGGCGAACTCGTCCGACTTCGCGGTCCAGCCGGTCGGCAGGCTCGCGTCGGCCACTTCGACGCCGTCCGCGACGACGTGGACGACCGCGGTCTGCTCGCTGGTGTCGTGACGTTGGAAAGTCACCGCATAGCGCCCGTCCCCCGGCAGCGCCTCGATCCGCTGCAACGCCGCATCCATCCGTCGAGGATGGCGCATCGAACCGGCGGCGCGTGGGAGGCGAACTAGCCGACGCGATCTGCACCTTCGGCGCGGGACTTCAGCCGCTGCAGGGTGGCCCGGATGTTGGCGGCGTTCACACTCGCGCGGTCACCAACTCCGGTGGCCGGCCTCGACAGGAATTCGAACCACCGCGGGCGTCGGTCCCACGTTGCTTCGGTGACGGTGCACCCGGCTTCGGTGCCGGCGATGTCGTACTGCCAGCGAGCGACGGGAATCCCGGTGTGCGACACGTCGAAAGCGAATCGGCGGTCGGGGTCGGCGTCGGTGACCGTGCAGGTGGTGGTCCACCGATGCCAGCCGTTGCGGTTCGTTCCCCGAAAGACCGCTCCAGGAGCGGCGGCGCCACCCTTCTTCCAGCGCAGCACCGAGGTCTCCTCGGCCAGCTCGGCGAGGGACGTCAGGTCGCTGATGAGCCGGTAGACGACGTCGGGTGCGGCCGCGACCTCGACGGTCGCGCTCGCACTGGGCTGTGTGGGGGACATGCGGCCACCTCCTGGGCGCGACCTTAGCCGGGCGGGTCGCCGGCGGGCTCGATGAGGTCGACCGAGGTCACCTTGGTGGGATCGATCGGTTCGCCCGCCTGCGGATCGGCGTCGGTCGCCGCCGAGTAGATCAGCGGGGCCTCGACCTGCAACGCGTGCTCGACGCTGCGCAGCAGCGTCTGCCGGGCAACCTCCGCGTCGTCGTCGCTGTAACCGGGAAGTTCGACCCGGACCGTCGGCTCGTCGTCGCCGAAGTGGACTTCCAGCACGTAGTGGTGGCTCACGTCCCCAAGCCTGCCCTAGCGGCGGCGGCCCTGGCACAGCGGCTGTGACTAGAACACGTTCTACCAGGTTGACAGCGAATACAGCCCCTGCCTATAGCGCTTGCGCGCGCCCAGACTATAACCTGTTCCACATGCTGGCCGAAGAGTACGACGTCGTCGTCGTGGGCAGTGGAGCCGCCGGGATGACCGCCGCCCTTACCGCGCAGAGCAACGGCCTGCGCGCCGTGCTGGTCGAGAAGGCCGCGCACTTCGGCGGCTCGACCGCGCGCTCCGGTGGTGGTGTCTGGATTCCCAACAACGAGGTGCTGCGGCGCGACGGCGTCGACGACTCGCCGGAGGCGGCGCGCACCTACCTGCACAGCATCGTCGGCGACGTCGTCCCCCCCGAGCGCATCGACACCTATCTCGAGCGCGGCCCCGAGGCGTTGTCGTTCGTGCTGGCCCACTCGCCGCTGCGCATGCAGTGGGTGCCGGACTACTCCGACTACTACCCCGAAGCGCCTGGTGGGCGTGTCGGCGGCCGGTCGGTCGAGCCCAAGCCGTTCAACCTCAAGAGGCTCGGCCCAGAGCGTGGCGGTCTCGAGCCCGATTACGGCAAGGCGCCACTGAATGTCACCGTCACCCAGGCCGACTTCCGCTGGGCGACGCTCATGATGCGCACTCCACGCGGTGTCGTGCGCGTAGTACGCATCGGGCTGCGATGGATCTGGTCGATGCTCACCCGCAAGGACCTAGCCGTCCGCGGCCAGGCCTTCGCCGGAGCGCTCCGGGCCGGACTCGTCGACGCCGGCGTCCCCGTGCTGCTGAACACCCCGCTCGAGGAATTGCACATCGAGGACGACGCGGTCGCCGGCGTCATCGTGAGCAGCGACGGCCAGCAGCGGTTGCTGCGCGCGCGCTACGGCGTCGTGCTCGCGTCCGGCGGCTTCGAGCACAACGCAGCCATGCGCCAGCAGTACCAGCGCCCGCCGATAGGCAGCGACTGGAGTGTGGGCGCGTCGGCGAACACCGGCGACGGCATCATCGCCGGCGAGCGGCTCGGCGCCGCGCTGGACCTGATGGACGACGCCTGGTGGGGACCGTCCATCCCACTCACCGGCGGCCCGTGGTTCTGCCTGGCCGAGCGGACGCTGCCCGGCGGCATCATGGTCAACGACCGCGCCGACCGGTTCATGAACGAGGCGCTGCCGTACGTCGAGGCCGTGCACAAGATGTACGGCGGCGAGTACGGCCGCGGCGAGGGGCCGGGCGAGAACATTCCGTGCTGGATGATCATCGACCAGCGGTACCGCAACCGGTACGTGTTCGCCGGTGTCCCGCCGCGCCGTCCGTTCCCCGGTCGCTGGTACAAGGCGGGTGTCGTCGTCAGAGCGGGCACGATCAGCGAGCTGGCCGACAAGATCGGGCTGTCCGGCGAGGCGCTGGGCGCGACGATCGACCGCTTCAACGGGTTCGTCCGCGATGGCCGGGACGGCGACTTCGGACGTGGGGACAGCGGTTACGACCGCTACTACGGCGACCCGACGATCAAGCCGAACCCGTGCCTGTCCCCCATCGATCAGGCACCGTTCTACGCGATCACCATGGTGCCGGGCGACCTCGGCACCAAGGGCGGCCTGCGCACCGATGTACACGGCCGGGTGCAGCGCGCGGACGGCTCGGTGATCGATGGGCTGTACGCCGCCGGTAACGTCAGCGGCCCGGTCATGGGCCACACCTACGCCGGGCCGGGCGCGACGATCGGCCCGGCGCTCACCTTCGGGTACCTGGCGGCGCTGCACATCGCTGACCGCGCGGCCCGCGCGAGCACTGAGGAGCTGCACGGTGCCCATTGACCCGAACGTCGCGCTCGGCGCGCAGCTGCCGACAGAGGACTTCGCGTGGAGCACGTCAGACGTGCTGCTCTATCACCTCGCGCTCGGCGCGGGGGGCAACCCGGTCGACCCGAATGAACTGAGGTACACGATCGAGGACGGCCTGCAGGTCCTGCCGACCTTCGCCGTCGTGGCCCAGACCGTGCACCGGTTCGAGCCGCCGGCGGTCGAGTTCCCGGGCATCTCGATCGACCTGGCCAAGGTGCTGCACGGCACCCAGCGCGTCGACGTCCACCGCCCCCTGCCCGCTGACGGGAAGGCGCGGGCCAGCGCCCGGATCAAGGGTGTCTACGACAAGGGCTCGGCGGCGGTCGTCGAGACCGAGACCGTGGTTTCCGACCTCGACGGCGAGCCGATCTGGACCAACACCTCGAGCATCTTCGCCAAGGGCGAGGGCGGCTTCGGCGGCGACCGCGGTCCGTCCGGGCCGGCCGGATCACCCGACCGCGCACCCGACACCGTCATCGTCACGCCGACCGCGCCGCAACAGGCGCTCTGGTACCGGCTGCTCGGCGACCGCAACCCGCTGCACTCGCACCCCGACTTCGCCGCCATGGCCGGCTTCCCGCGGCCGATCCTGCACGGCCTGTGCACGTACGGCATGGTCTGCAAGGCGGTGGTGGACGCCGAACTCGACGGCGATGTGGCCCGCGTGGCCGGCTACGGCGTCCGCTTCGCCGGCGTGGTGTTCCCCGGCGAGACGCTGCGCACCTCGGTATGGCGCGAGGACGGCCGGCTCGTGCTGGCGACCACGGTCGACGAGCGCGACGGTGCCGCGGCGCTCAGCGGGGCCGACCTGGTGGTGGCATGAAGGTTGCGCCGCGGCGGGTCGCCGACGTACCGATGTGGGACGAGCAGGCCGACGTGGTGGTCGTCGGCTTCGGCGCGGCCGGCTCGGCCGCCGCCTTCGAGTCCGCGCAGTCAGGCGCCGAGACGCTGGTTCTCGAGCGGGCCGGCGCGGCCGGAGGCGCGGCGGCGATGTCCGACGGCTTCATCTACCTCGGCGGGGGCACGCCGGAGCAGCGCGAGGCCGGCTACGAGGACTCGGTCGAGAACATGAAGACGTTCCTCAGAGCGGCGTGCGGTCCCGCGCCGGACGGGGCGAAGATCGACCTGTACTGCGAGCGCAGCCTGGAGCATCGCGAGTGGCTGGTGGCCCGCGGTGTCCGCTTCCTGGGCACGGTGCTGCCGCACGCCAACGGCACGTCGCCCGTCGACGGTGAAGGCTTGATGTTCACCGGTGGCGAGAACGCGTACCCCTTCGATGAGATCGCCACTCCTGCGCCGCGCGGGCACGTCGTGCAGGGCCATCGCCCGGGTGGCGCGCGGCTCATGGACGCGCTGTCCGCCGCGGCGGTCGAGGCGGGCGCCCGGCCGTCCTTCGACACGCGCGTCGAGACGCTGGTGACCGACGACAGCGGGCGGGTCGTCGGGGTCGTGGCATCGCGCTACGGCGACGAGGTCACCATCCGCGCCCGCACCGGCGTGGTGCTCACCGCCGGCGGCTTCATCCACAGCGCGGAGATGATCGAGCAGTACGCGCCCGCGGTGCACGCGACCGCCCTGCGGCTGGGCACCGAGGGCGACGACGGCCGCGGGATCCGCATCGCCGAGGCGGTCGGTGCCCGGGTCAAGCGGATGGACGCGATCGAGTGCGCGTTGCCCTTCAACGCACCACGCAGCCTCGTCCACGGCATCCTGGTGAACCGGCTCGGGCAGCGCTTCGTGAACGAGGACACCTACATGGGGCGGGTCGGGCAGACCGCGCTCGTGCACCAGGGGGCGCAGGCCTACCTCATCGTCGACGAGCAGCACTACGCACCCAACTGGCTCAACGTGCCCGCCGCCTGGGTCTGTGAGACCGCCGCCGAGCTGGAATCGGAGATCGGGCTGCCACCCGGGTCGCTCACCAGCACGCTGGACTACTTCAACGAGCACGCTGCGAACGGCGAGGACCCGCTGTTCCACAAGCGCCCGCCGGTGCTCACGCCGTTGACGCCCCCGCTTGCGGCGTTCGACCTGCGCGCCGACAAGTTCTTCTACGCCCCATTCACGCTCGGCGGGCTGCACACGCAGCCCGACGGTGCGGTGCTCGACCTCGACGGCGAGCCGATCCCCGGCCTGTTCGCCGCTGGACGCACGACCTCCGGCGTTGCCGCCCAGGGTTACTGCAGCGGTCTGTCGCTCGGGGATTCAACACTGTTCGGCCGGCTCGCCGGCCTCACTGCGGCAGGAGCCAAGTGACTGTCTTGGCCACGCTGCGGCGCGACACGCGGCGTTTTGCGCCGCAGGAGGGCCACCAATGACGATCTTGGATCGCTTTCGGGTCGACGGACAGGTGGCCGTCGTCACCGGCGCGGGGCGCGGCATCGGCGCGGCGTCGGCCGTCGCGCTCGCGGAGGCGGGTGCGGACGTCGTCATCTCCGCCCGCACCGAGGAGCAGCTGAAGGAGACCGCGACGCAGATCGAGGCGGTCGGCCGCCGCGCGCACCTCGTCGTCGCGGACCTCAACGAGGTCGACGAGGTGCGCGGCCTCGCCTCGGCGGCGAAGGACGCGTTCGGCCGGCTCGACATCGTGGTCAACAATGTCGGCGGGACGATGCCGCGCACCTACCTCGAAACGTCGGTCGGCTTCCTCGAGCGAGCGTTCCACTTCAATGTCTCGACCGCGCACGCGCTCAGCACGTCAGCGGTACCGATCATGCTCGAGAACGACGGCGGGGCGATCGTCAACATCGCCAGCGTCGTGGGCAAGGTCGCTGGACGCGGCTATCTCGCGTACGGCACCGCGAAGGGCGCGCTGATCCACTACACCGAGCTGGCCGCCGAGGACCTCGCCCCCCGGGTCCGGATGAACGCCATCGCAGTCGGCTCGATCGCGACGTCCGCGCTGGACATCGTCATGAGCAATGACGAGATGCGGACCGGGATCGAGAACGCCACTCCCCTGCGCCGGCTCGGCGCGACCGACGACATCGCCGCCGCCGTGCTCTACCTTGTGTCGCCGGCCGGCTCGTACCTGACCGGTGCGGTGCTCGACGTCCACGGCGGGCTGCAACAGCCGAACATGTCCCTGCCCATCCCGGATCTGTAGAGAGAAGCCGTCCCATGTCGCTGAAGGTTGTGCAGTGGAGCACCGGCAATGTCGGACGGCACTCCATCGCGGGTATCGACGCCCGGCCGGAACTCGAGCTCACCGGTGTCTGGGTCTCAAGTGCCGAGAAGGACGGGCAGGACGCCGGCAAGCTCGCCGGTCTGGATCGGGACCTCGGCGTCGCAGCGACCACCGACGGGGACGCGCTGATCGCCTCGAAGCCGGACTGCATCGTCTACACCGCGATGGCCGACAACCGGCTGCCCGAGGCGATCGCCGACCTCACCAAGTTCCTGGCCGCGGGCATCAACGTCGTGTCCAGCTGTCCGGTGTTCCTGCAATACCCGTACGGCGTGGTCCCCCAGGAGTTCCTCGACCCGATCGAGCAGGCCGCGCAGGCCGGCGGTGCGTCCCTGTTCGTCAACGGCGTCGACCCCGGCTTCGCCAACGACTGGCTGCCACTCGTGCTCACCTCCGTGTCCGAGCGCATCGACGAGGTGCGCTGCATGGAGCTGCTCGATTACGCCACCTACGACAACGCGACCGTGATGTTCGACGTCATGGGCTTCGGCAAGCCGCTCGACGAGACCCCGATGTTGCTGCAGCCGGGAGTGCTGTCTCTCGCATGGGGATCGGTGGTCCGGCAACTCGCGGCCGGGCTCGGCGTGGAGCTCGACGAACTGAAGGAAACGGTGATCAGGCTGCCGGCGCCGGAAACCTTCGAGATCGCGTCCGGGACGATCCCTGAGGGCACGATGGCGGCGTTGCGCTTCGAGGTGCTGGGCATGAAGGACGGCCGCCCCGTGTGCGTGTTGGAGCACGTCACCCGGCTGCGTCCGGATCTCGGCCCGGACTGGCCGCAGCCGGCCGGGCAGGGCTGCTACCGGGTCAAGGTCACCGGCGAGCCGAACTACACGCTGGACCTTCAGCTGTTGGGCACCGACGGTGACCACAACACGGCGGGGCTGAAGGCCACCGCGATGCGTTTGGTCAACGCCGTCGAGGCAGTAGTGGCCGCCGCGCCGGGACTGCGCACCGCGCTCGACCTGCCGCTGATCACCGGCCGTGGACTGATCAGCTGATTTCGGCCTCGACTTCGGCCAGGGCCGGAGCCGCGCTCGGCGCTGGTTCGTCCCCGAGCTGTTCAACCGGCCGCGGCCGCCTGGGCAGCACGACGAGGGCAACCACCGCGGCGGCCACCAGCAGCAACGACGACACCGCGAACGCCCGGGTGTACCCCTCGGTCTGCGCGACCAGTGGCCCGGACCCCGCCACGGCATGCGTGCGTGACGCGGCGATGGTCAGCAGGGCGGCGAGCCCAACCGAACCACCGATCTGGCGGGTGGTGTTGATCAGACCGGAGGCCAGGCCCGCGTCGCGGCGGCCGACGCCACCGACCGCGGAAAGCGTCACGGGCACGAACGACATGCCGATGCCGAAAGTGATGATCGCGCCGGGCAACCCGATGTGCAGGGCGTAGGAGCTGTTCGTGTGCAGCCGAGAGAGCAGCAGCAGGCCGGCTGCGGAGATCAGTGGGCCGACAATCAGCAGTGGCCGCGCCCCGAGCCGGTCGACGAGCCGGGAGGACAGCTGCGTACCGATGATGATCGCCAACGGCATCGGTAGGAACGCGAAGCCGGTCCGCAGCGGACTGTAGCCTTGCACGTCCTGCAGGTACTGGGACAGGAAGAAGAACAGCGAGAACATCACGGCGCCGATCAGGATCATGATCAGGTTGGCGCCGCTGAGCGGCCGCGAGCGGAACAGCCGAAGCGGAACGAGCGGGTGCCGGTGCCGGCTCTCGATCCACAGGAAGGCCGCGACGAGCACGACGCCGGCGGCCAGGAAGGCCAGCACGAACAGCGAGCCCCAGCTGTGCGCGTCGGTCGAGACGATGCCATAGGTCAGCGCCACCAACCCACCGGTGACCGTCAGCGCGCCGGCCCAGTCGAGCGTCGGCCGCTCGCCCTCGGCCCGCGACTCGGTGATCGCGAAGCGGGCGACCAGCAGGACAAGGACCCCGATGGGCACGTTGATGAACAGGATCCAGCGCCAGGACAGCAGGTCAGTCAGCACCCCGCCGGCGAGCACACCGGTCGCGCCGCCGGCTCCGGCGACCGCGCTCCACATGCCGAGGGCGCGAGCGCGGGCACGGGGCTCGGTGAACGTCGTGGTGAGGATTGTCAGGGTGGCCGGGGAGAGCACGGCGCCCCCGAGTCCTTGCAGGCCCCGAGCCGCGATCAGTTCGCCGCCCGACTGCGCCAGACCACCGATCAGCGACGTCAGCGAGAAGAGTGCGACGCCGATCAGAAACAGCCGACGGCGTCCCCACAGGTCAGCGGCCCGCCCACCCAGGAGCAGGAACCCGGCGAAGGTGAGGGTGTAGGCGTTGAGCACCCACGCCAGCCCGTTCTGGCTCATGTGCAGGTCGCGCTGCATGTCCGGCAGCGCGACGTTCACGATGCTGATGTCGAGTACGACCATGAACTGCGCGACGCAGACCACGGCCAGCACGAGAGCGGCAGGATGGGCGCGCGCTGCGCTCATCCCTCGCTTGGACACGTCGATGCTCATCGACGGCTGCAGCGCCTCCCAGCGCACGGGTATTCCCGTCGACGTCGAATGGAGATTCAGCCAACGCGCTCGGGCCGCCGGGCCCGCCAGCCGATCTGCTCCACTCGCATGAGCTCCACCGTATTGAGGACGATCAGGATGACCGCCAGCCCGACGAGGGTCGCGAGCGCCGGCACGTGCGGTGCGATCGGCAGCAGGACCAGCACCGCTGCGGCGGCCGTCAGGCGCGTCCAGGACATCAGCCGGAACATGGCCCACCGGGTGAAGCCGAAGGACGCGAGATAGAGCGCTGTCCCACCGACGAGCAGCCCGGTGAAGGACCAGCTCAGGTGATGGCTCGGCTCCAGGATCGACTCGTGCAGGCCGACGGCGATGAAGATGATCGCGGCGATGAAGGCGAGGTGGCCGTAGGACAGCACGAGACGGGTGATGTCCAGCTGCACCTTCGCCGTCGCCATGGCATGGCGCATCGCGTCGGCCGCGAAGTGGAAGTAGACCCACCAAAGCCCGCAGCTGAGAACGAAGGCCGCTGCCACCGCGAAGCCCTGCGTGACGGTGAGCTGCTCGACCCCCGCGGCCGTGCCCACGGCCACCACCGACTCCCCGAGCGCGATCAGCACGAAGAGGCCGAACCGCTCGGCGAGGTGCCCGGCGTCGAGGTGCATCCGGCGCAGCTGCGGCCGCAGCACGGTAGGGGTGGACAGGTCGATCAGCGCAGCCACCGCCCAGATCGCCTCTCGGGCATCGCCGTGGACCAGCGCCCCGACGACCAGCATGGGGCCGGTCAGCACCATGCTGACGGTGTAGGGGTTGATCGGGATGATCCGGTTGCGGGCTGACGCGATGACGACGCCAATCCCCAGGACGAGTCGACCCAGCCAGTACGCCAGCGCGAAGAGCAGGCCGAGCCGGCCGTACGCCTCGGGCAGCGCCAAGGCCATGAACACGCCGGCCAGGGCGACGGCGAAGATGCGGATGCGCAGCACCGGTCGGGCGGTGTCCTGCAGGTTGGTCTGGATGGACGTGCCGACCCACAGCCAGTAGATCGGGACGAAGACCACGATCGCCCGGACGACGCCGCCCCACGAGTGGTGGTGCTCGAGCAGCCCGGAGACCCGGGTGACCGCTACGACGAAGACGAGGTCGAAGAACAGCTCCGCCCAGCTGACCCGCTTGTCGGCACCCTGCTCGTCCTGCCCCGGCTCGGCCACGCCGTCAGTCTGCCGTGGCATGGTGGTGGCATGTGCCGCAATATCCGAACCCTGCACAACTTCGACCCGCCGGCCACGCACGACGAGGTGCACGCCGCGGCCTTGCAGTACGTCCGCAAGGTCAGCGGAACGACGAAGCCCTCGGCGGCCAATCAGGCGGTCTTCGACGAGGCCGTGCACGAGATCGCCCATCTCACCCGACACCTGCTCGAGGCGATGGTGACGACCGCCCCGCCGAAGAACCGGGAGGAAGAGGCGATCAAGGCGAAGGCGCGCAGCGAGAAGCGCTTCGCGCAAGCCTGACAAGCGCCGCCCGCGATCGAGAAGTGCGGGCGGCGCTCGGCGGGTCGATCAGCCTTGCTGGCCGATGGAGAACTGGACGTTGCCCTGTGGGTCGACGCCCGCGTCCAGGCACATGTCGTCCAGGATTTGCCCGGCCTCGCGCTCGACGAACAGGCGAGCGCCTCGGTCTTCAACGACGGCATCACCGTCGCCCGGCTGGCCGGCCAGGGCCAGGGTGAGTGCGCCTTCAGGACCGCTGGCGATGCGGACACCGGCGTCGTCGGGCAGTTCGGGCTGGGCGACCAGATTCCGGATCTCGGTCGCTGCGTTGTCGGTCAGGGTGAGCACGGTCGGATTCCTTTCGTCGGAGATTTCGGTAGTCCCGCTGCGTCGCAGGTGATACCGGCCGTGTTCTCCACCGTGCTCGGCGAGGTGCGGCTGTGTCAAACCCACATATTTCGGGAAGATCAAAATTGCAGCAAACTGGAACACGTTCTAGTCTCGCGTCATGCGCTTCGGGATCGTGCTGTTCACCAGTGACCGCGGCATCGCGCCTGCGCGGGCGGCCCAGGCGGCCGAGGCGCGTGGCTTCCACTCCTTCTACGTGCCGGAGCACACCCACATCCCGGTCAAGCGAGAAGCGCCGCATCCGGGCACCGAGGACGGTGCGTTGCCCGACGACCGCTACATGCGCACGCTGGACCCGTGGGTCTCGCTGGCCGGGGCCGCCGCCGTCACGTCCCGCATCGAGCTCGCCACCGCGGTGGCCCTGCCGGTCGAGCACGACCCGATCTCGCTGGCCAAGACGATCGCCACCCTTGACCACCTGTCCGGGGGGCGCGTCACGCTGGGCGCCGGGTTCGGTTGGAACACCGACGAGCTGACCGACCACGGCGTGCCCGCGGGTAAACGGCGGACCGTGCTGCGCGAATACATCGAGGCCATGCGGGCGCTTTGGTCGCAGGAGCAGGCGGAGTACGCCGGCGAATTCGTCCGCTTCGGGCCGAGCTGGGCGTGGCCCAAGCCGGCCCGCGGCGACATCCCGCTCCTGATCGGCGCCGGGGGCACCGACAAGACGTTCGAGTGGATCGCCCGTCACGGCGAGGGCTGGATCACCACGCCGCGGGACGAGGACGTCGTCGCCCGCGTCGCCCGGCTGACCGAGATCTGGTGCGGCGCCGGCCGGGACGGCGCGCCGCGGGTCGTCGCGCTGGACGGCAAGCCGGACGCCGACCGGCTCGCCGACTGGGCGTCCGGCGGCGTGACCGACGTGCTGTACGGGCTGCCGGACCGCTCCGAGGCCGAGATCGACGGCTACCTCGATCGCCTGTCCGCCAAGCTGCAGGTCATGGCGCCGGGCTCGCTCGTCGCTGCTTGAGTCGCGCCCACGGACTCATCGGGGCCGACGGGCCGCGGCCGCGATCAACGTCGAGTACGCGATCGCACCGCTGGCCGTGAGGTGGATGCCGTCGTCGTAGAACCAGGACGGATGCCGGCCCGACGCGGCGTGCCAGTCGAGAATCGTGGCGTTCGGGAACTTCGGGACCACCCGCGCGATGATCCGGTTGTTCGGGTCCTGCCATTCCCGGCCGACCCGGTTGTTGACCACGATGATCCGCGGGACGCGCCGGAGGCAGGCCAACGCGTGCTGCAGTGTTGCCGCGTTGATGTACCCGTTGTCGCCGACGCCGATGACGACCAGCGGGTTGAGCCGGCCGGCGGCGGCGTCGCGCTCGATGTCACGCAGGATCGGGTCGGCCTGGCGCCCCTCGACGGCGTTGAGCGTGCCACCCGGGAAGTGCCGGTCGAGCGCCATTCGGGCGCCCAGCATGACCGAGTCCCCGAAGGCGCTGATCGCCGGTGGGCCGCCGGCGGGCCGGGTCGCCGCGACAGGAGAAGGGGAGCCGCGGTGCACCGCCGCCGATGCGTCGTCGACCGGCGGTGTCGTCGGCGCAGTCGGGTGTGGGGACGGCCCTGGCCCCAGCGGCAGCGCGCGCCCGCCCTGTGCGGCCGCGACGGCCTGCTGCCCAGCGGAGAGCGTCGGCTTCGGACCGGCCACGAGCACCCCCACTGCGAGCAGTACGGCGGTCATCAGCGCGGCCGTGGCCAGCCGGGCACCCACCGGCGCCTGCCCGACGACCACGCGCGACACCCGGCGGACCCCGCGGCGCACGCTCGTTCGGAGCCCCCGCCCGCGGATGGGTGCCTCGACGAGACGGTAGGTCAGGTCGGCCAGCAGCAGCGTCGCCCCGATGCGCACGAACAGAACGACGGACCCGGGCCAGTGCACGTCCACGCCGGGGCGGGTGACGACGGCGACCGGCCAGTGCCACAGGTACACGGCGTAGGACCGCGCCGCCAGCCAGCGCAGCACCGGGCGGTCGAGCAGGGCTCCGACCCGACTGCCCGGCCGGGCGACCGCGGCAACGGCCAGCGCGGCGATCGCGGCGACCGCGAGGAAGCCTCCGCGGTAGAGACCGGGACTGGACTCGGGCACCGTGCCGACGATCACGGTCAGCGCGACCAGAGCCCCAGCGGCAAGCCCGTCGCTCAGCCACACCAGGCGACGCTTGGGGCGCCCGCCCGGACCCGGCCGCGGGCGACCCCGCCCAGCCGCGAGCGCCCCGAGCGCGGCGCCGAGCAGCAGGCCCATGCTGTGGGTATCCGTGCCGTAGTACAACCGCGTCGCATCGTGGCCGTAGGGCACGTCACGGACGACGGCCAGCAGCGTCATCTCGGCCGCCGAGCCGAGGGCGAGCGCGGCCGCAGCGATCGCCAACCAGCGGGAGCGCAGTTCCGGCGTCGCCTTCGCTCCGCGGATGCGACCGGCCAGGGCGAGGACCGAGACCGCGATCAACGGCCACAGCAGATAGAACTGCTCCTCGACCGCGAGCGACCACAAGTGCTGCAGCATGCTGGGCCGGCCGACCGAGACGAAGTACGACCGGTGGGCGAACGACAGCCACCAGTTGCTCACGTAGCCCGCCGCGGCCGCCGCCGCTGCCCGGACGGTGCTGAGCTGGTCACGCCAGAAGGCCGCGGCCGCGAGGGCGGCGATCAACACCACCGCCAGCCCGGGCAGCAGGCGCCGCGCGCGACGCCGGTAGAAGTTCCCGAAGCGCAGCCCGCCCGAGCGCAGGTACTCCGTCGCGATCATCCGGGTGATCAGGTAGCCACTGAGCACGAAGAACACGTCGACGCCGAGGAAGCCGCCGGGCACGGACGTCGGCGCGAAGTGGAACGCCGCGACGGCGACGACGGCCAACGCCCGCATCCCGTCCAGCCCGGACCACCGGCGCTGGGTGGTGAGCGGACGGTCGGGCATGCGTACATGACACCGGATAGCACCGACGGATCGGGTGAGGCCGCGCCGGAGCTGTGCGTTCCGATACACCACCTACCGTCGGGCGGTGGCCTTCCGCGGGCAGTCGACGGCTGTCGGTCCGCCCGGCGGTCAGCGAGTCATGGGTACTGGACGACGGTGCTGGGCCCTTGATACGTGGGAGTGACGGGAGCGCCCACGTCGTTGATCACGTGGTCGATCGTGCCGGCGCCGTTCAAGGACACGGTGAGCAGGTCGTGCATGCGCACACCCGGGGTCGTCGGCACCTCGAAGGCTCGCGACGCGTGCAGGGTCGGATCCACGTTGGTGTAGATGTAACTGCCCAGCCCCCATCCCTCGTGAGTGCGGACCGTGTCGGCCACCTTGTAGGCGGCGTAGCCGAGCACGCCGTCGTGCTGCCAGGCCGCCTGGTTCGGAGCGTCATAGGGCAGCTCATTCTGGAAGAACACCGTTCGACCCCGCTCGCCGTTCCAGATCACGTTGTACTTCTGGAAGTGCTCGACGAACAGTCCCGTCGCCGTGACGTCGTCGCCGTTGACCACGACGCCGGTGTCGGCGGTGTTGACCGTCCAGCCGACGCCCTGCCCGTGGTCGGCGCGCCACGCCCAGATGTCGTCGAGCACGACGTCGTCGCTGTTCACCTCGAGGGCAACGGTCGCCCGACCGGCGTGCGGACCGCCCACCCGGAAGAACACGTCCTGTACGCCCGTCGGGTTGCCCGGATCGGACCAGTGGTTGTGTTCCCGGGCCTGTCCGCCGGCGGCGTGCTGCGTGCCGATGCGCATGAGGGCGGGCGAATTGGTCGGGCCCGCGTCGATCATGAGGCCAGCGACGTCCACACCCGGAACGTCGGCCACGGTGAGCGCTGCCGCCCCGTTCGACGGCGTCAGGGTCGGCAGCCCGAGGCCGAGGACGATCGAATCGGCGCGCTTGACCTTGATCGTGCGATCGATGTTGTACACGCCCGGGGTGAGCAGCAGGTTCTTGCCGCGGGCGAGCGCGTTGTTGATGGTCGCCACGGAGTCGGACGGCCGCGCGATGAAGAAATCGTCGATCGGCAGCGACCGGCCCGGCGTCTGCCCGGCCGTCCAGGTCGGGCCGGATGAGTCCGTCGCCGCGGCCGGCACGAAGACGCGGTAACCGCCGGCACTGTCGACGTAGAGGTACGGCCGCTCGCGGCTCGCCGGGTTGGTCGGCAGCGTTGTGTATGGCGGCGTCGGGAACGACTGCGGCGGCGCGCCCTGCACACCGGCGAAGACCTGGTTCCAGACGGCATTGGACCAATCGCCGATGGCGCTGTTCCGCACGAAGAACTGCTGCTGCGAGCCGTTGACGATGGGCGCCGCCACCCGCGAGTCGGCCATGAACCCGCCGCTGGCGTAGTACGGCCCGGCGCCGCAGTAGTCCATGAACGTCATCGTCTTGCCGGTGATGTTCACCCGCCGCAGCGGCGCGGCCTGGGAGACGGCCCAGAACTCGGTGTTCGTCCGGCAGCCCGAGCCGCCCCGGGGGTTGATCGTCAGGTTGGCCAGCGACCGCCAGAAGTTGTCGAGCGCGATGCAGTTGTTCGGTGCGAGACAGCGGTTGTAGACGTTGGCTGCGCCGTTGATCGTCACGTCGGTCGGAGACTGACCCAGGCCGGCGACCTCGGTGTAGTAGCCGACCTGGAAGACCAGCGGGTTGGCGGCGGTGCCGTACGTCCCCGGTTCGAACAGGACCGCATAGCGCTGGCTGCCCATCTCGTTGTCGACCTGCTGTGCCGCTATGGCGTCCAAGGTCGCCTGGATCTGGCTCTGCGGCATGCTCGGTGTGAAGATCACGACGTTCGGTCCCAGGTCAGGCGCGGTCGTCTGATCGGGCGGTGCGGCGGACGCGGTGCCGGCCGCGAGGCCCAGCGTGGCGGCGCAGACCAGGACCGCCAGGAGGGCCCGGAGCGTGCGGGCGAGGGGACGGGTGGGCGGAGTTGTCACGGGGCACTCCTCGGGGGGGCGACACGTCCGAATTACCCGTTCTGGCCGTGGATCTCACCAGCGCCTGCGGCCGAGCTGCGCTAGTTCGCCGTGCCCAACACCAGGCCGGAGGTGGGAACGCCGGTGCCGGCTGTTACCAGGACGTGTTCGACGTCGTCGACCTGGTTCACCGCGGTACCGCGAACCTGTCGAACGCCCTCGGCGATGCCGTTCATGCCGTGGATGTAGGCCTCGCCCAGCTGCCCGCCGTGCGGGTTCATCGGCAGCCGGCCGCCGAGCTCGAGGGCGCCGTCGGCGATGAAGTGCCGGGCCTCGCCCCGCGGACAGAAGCCGAGTTCCTCCAGCTGGATCAGCACGAAGGGCGTGAAGTGGTCGTAGAGGACGGCGACGTCCACGTCTTCCGGGGCCAGGCCGGCCTGCCGCCAGAGCTGCTCGCCGACGATGCCCATCTCCGGCAGCCCGGTCAGCCCGTCCCGGTAGTACGACGTCATCGTGAACTGGTCCGCGCCACTGCCCTGCGCGGCGCCGCGGATGACCACCGGCGTCTGGGCCAGGTCTCGGGCCCGCTCGGCTGAAGTCACCACGACGGCCACGCCACCGTCGCTCTCCTGGCAGCAGTCCAAGAGGTGCAGTGGCTCGACGATCCAGCGCGACGCCTGGTGCTCCTCGAGGGTGATCGGCTTCCCGTGGAAGAACGCGCTCGGGTTGGTGGCGGCGTGCTTGCGGTCGGCGACGGCGACGCGGCCGAAGTCCTCGCTGGTGGCGCCGTACACGTGCATGTAGCGCTGCGCGATCATCGCCACCCAACCGGCGGGGGTGCTCAGGCCCATCGGGTACGACCACGAGTTGTCCACTCCGGCCGAGGTAGGAGCGCCGGCCAACCCCGTCTGCACTTGACCGAAGCGCTGCCCGGACCGCTCGTTGAACGCGCGGTAACAGACCACGACCTCCGCGACACCGGTCGCGACGGCCATCGCCGCCTGCTGGACGGTGGCGCAGGCGGCACCCCCGCCGTAATGGATCCGGCTGAAGAACGACAGCGACGGAATGCCGACCTCGCGAGCGACCGCGGCCTCGGTGTTGGTGTCCTGCGTGAACGTCACGAGCCCGTCGACGTCACCCGGTGTCAGGCCCGCGTCGGAGATCGCCGCTCGCACCGCCTCGGCCGCCAAACGCAGCTCAGAGCGCCCGGAGTCCTTCGAGAACTCGGTGGCGCCGACGCCGACGATCGCCGCCTTGCCGCTCAGCGTGGTCATCTGCTGACCAGCACGGTGCCGATGACGTGCTCGCCCAGCTTCCCGCGGCCGACCACGGACACCGTCACATCCTGGCCCTGGACCGCGGTGACCTCGCCGCTGAACACGAGCGTGTCGTAGGCATAGGCGGGTACGCCGAGCCGGACGGAGATGTTCTTGACCCGGGCCTGCGGTCCGGCCCAATCGGTCACGTAGCGCTGCACCAAGCCGGTGTCGGTGAGGATGTTCAGGAAGATGTCCTTGCTCCCCCGCCCGTGAGCTGCGTCGCGGTCGTGGTGGACGTCCTGGAAATCGCGGGTGGCCAGAGCCGTCGACACGACGAACGTGGGCGTCGCGGAGATCTCCAGCAGCGGGAGCTGCTCCCCAACTGCGGTCACGATGCGGGCCTCCAGAACGGGAGCGTGAGGTCGTCGTCGATCTTCGTGAGGGCGATCTCGACCGGAAGACCGATCGACACCGAAACGGGGTCGGCGTCGACGAGTTCGCCGAGCATCCGCACGCCCTCTTCGAGCTCGACGAGCGCGACCACGAACGGGAGCCGCTTGCCCGGCACCTTCGGGTGGTGGTGCACGACGTAGCTGAAGACGGCGCCCCGACCGGACGCGACGACCCAGTCCTGCTTGTCGGCGCCACACGAGGGACACATCGGCCCGGGCGGGTGCCGGAGGCGCCCGCAGGTCGGGCAGTGCTGGATGCGCAGCTCGCCGGCCGCGGTCCCCTCCCAGAAGAACGCGGTGTCGTGGCTGACTGCGGGCCGCAGCACATCGGAGCGAGCAGGCGCCCGCGGTGCGGGGGTGAACTTCAGCACCCGGAACAGCATCTCGGCCACCGGCTCCTCGCCGACGTACCAGGTGTTCAGGGTGGTCACGAACCACCCCTTGCCGAGTGCGGTCTTCTTGGGGCCGCGGACGTCATCGAGGGTCGTCCGCACCGACACCTGCTCGCCGGGGCGCAGATACCGGTGGTAGGTCTGCTCGCAGTTCGTGGCGACCACGGACGTGTAGCCGGCGTCGTCGAGCAAGGTCATCATCCGGCCGAGCGGATCATCGCTGGTCCGCGAGCCGTGCAGTCCAGCCATCGTCCAGACCTGGATCATCGCCGGTGGCGCGACGATCCCGTCGTGGCCGGCGGCGCGGGCCGCGGCCTCGTCGACGTAGATCGGATTGGCGTCGCCGAGCGCCTCGACCCAGTTGTTGATCATCGGTTGGTTCACCGGGTCGCGGCCGAGGCGCGGAGCCGATGCGCCGCCGGCCTTGACCTGCGCGGCCGCGGCGAGGATGTCTTCGTCGCTCATCGCGGGACCCGCGGCAGCTTCAGACCGAACTGGGCGATCAGCTCGCGCTGCACCTCGTTCACTCCCCCGCCGAAGGTGAGGACCAGCGCTCGCTTCGCCTGCACGTCCAGCCAGTGCAGCAGCGCCGCGGTGCCCGGATCGGCCGGATCGCCATGCCGCCCCACGACCTCCTCGAGCAGCCGGAAGACGTGCTGGGTGCGTTCGGAGGCGAAGACCTTCGTGGCCGATGCATCCGCGACGTCGACGTCGCCCTCGCGGGCGGCGACCTGCCAGTTGAGGAGCTCGTTGATGCGGGTGATCGCGCGGGTCTCGGCCAGCGCGCGGCGCACGTCCGGCGCGTCGAGCGGCGCTGTGCCGTCCGGTTGGGGACGCGCTGCCCACCCGCGCACCCGCTCGTACAGCCCGGCGAGCTTGCCGGCCGGGCCCAGCATCACCCGTTCGTGATTGAGCTGCGAGGTGATCAGCCGCCAGCCCTCGTTCTCGACGCCGACCAGCATGTCCACCGGCACCCGCACGTCGGAGTAGTACGTCGTGTTCGTGTGGTGCGCACCGTCGGCGGTGATCGTCGGCGTCCAGGAGAAGCCCGGGTCGCGGGTGTCGACGATGAGGATCGAGATGCCTTTGTGCTTGGGCGCCGAGGGGTTGGTGCGGCAGGCCAGCCACACGTAGTCGGCGTCGTGGCCGCCCGTTGTGAAGACCTTCTGGCCGTTGACGACGTAGTGCTCGCCGTCCCGGACCGCACTGGTCTTCAACGACGCCAGGTCCGTGCCGGCCTCCGGCTCGGTGTAGCCGATGGCGAAATGCAGGTCGCCGGCCAGGATCTTCGGCAGGAAGAAGTCCTTCTGCGCCTGGGTCCCGTGCGCCTGGAGCACCGGACCGACCGTCTGCAGCGTGACGTACGGCAGCGGGATGTCGCGCCGGGCCGCCTCGTTGACGAAGATCTGCTGCTCGATCTGCCCGAAGCCGTGGCCGCCGTACTGCTTCGGCCAGCCCACCCCGAGCCAGCCGTCGCGCCCCATCCGCTTGACGACATCGCGGTACAGCTCGCCGTGCCGGGTGATCAGCATCGACTCGGCCTCGGCCGGTGTGACCAGGTTGGCGAAGTACTCCCGCAGCGTGGACTGCAACACCGCCTGCTCGTCGGTCAGTTCGAGGTGCATCAGACCCCCAGCCGATCGAGGCGGTACCCCGCGCCACCGACGAATCGGGCCAGGTCCTTCGCGTGCGAGTAGTACCGGTGCAGCGGGTAGGTGATGTCGACGCCCAGGCCGCCGTGCAGGTGATGACACACCTGCAGCGCCTCGGGCAGTTCCGCGGCCAGCCAGTATGCGGCCACGGCCAGGTCGCCGTCGGCGTCCAGGCCGGACGACAGCCGCCACGCGCCGGAGACGGCGGCCAGGTGCACGGTGCGAGCCACCACGTAGACGTCGGCGACCTGCTGGGCCACGGCCTGGAACGCCGCGAGGGGGCGGCCGAACTGGGTGCGGGTGCGCAGGTGATCAGCGGTCAGCTGCAGAGCGCCGGCGACAACGCCGTCGGCCACCGCCGCGGCGCCGGCGACGGCGAACCGGTCGACGTCGTCGGGGCCGGCGGCGAGGACGGACTCGACCGGGACGGCGTCCAGGCGCAGCGTGTACTCCGGCGCGCTGGTGGACGTGGGGGTGCGGGTGAGTGT
>JAVHVD010000006.1:0-3596 GCA_032160745.1 Pseudonocardiales bacterium | reverse complement strand
CGGGCTGGCGGTCGGGCGCCGGGCGGGACGGGGTCAGCCGGGGCAGATCGGCCTGTGCGGCGTCGCGCAGGGCGGCGTCCACCGTGACGACGAACCGCTCCAGGCCGTCCATGGTCTCGAGCAGGAGCTGGTCGCCGTCCTCGGTCACCATCACGAAACGCAGCTGGCGCATGGGCCGAGAGTAGGCGGGCGGCCCCCGGATCCGGCGGAGCACACGCCGCGCGGGAACGGCCGCTTACCGGCGACCGGCTCCGGGTTCGAGGTACTCGGCCGCGACCTTCTTGGGCACGCACATGCGCCAGCCGTCGACCAGCAGTTCGGCCAGCTCGTCCGGGTCGATGCGGGCCAACCGCAGCCGGACCCAGTTGTAGCGCAGGTCGGACGTCACGGGCATCAGGAAGGTCTCCGGATCACTGGCGACCAGCGACTCGCGGGCGTCCTTCGGGTAGGCGAACCCGAGCAGCGACTCGTCCGGCGAGACGGAGGCGAAGACGAGCCGACCGACCCGGAACTTCACGTAGTCGCGGACGAGGGCCTCGTAGGCACGCGGCAGCGGCGCGACGATGCGGCGGACGTCCTCGAGGCCGGGCACGGCTCAGCCGCCCAGCACCCGGGTCAGGTACTCGTTACCGAACATGCGCTGCGGGTCGAGCTTGTCGCGCAGGGCGACGAAGTCGTCGTGGCGCGCGTACGCCTGCCGTAGCGAGGCGGCGTCACGGTAGTGCAGCTTGCCCCAGTGGGGACGCCCGCCCACATCCATGGCGATGGCCTCGACGGCGCGGAAGTAGGGCTCGTGGTCGCGCTGGTGGTACTGGTGCACGGCGATGTAGCCGGTGTCCCGGCCGCACGCGGTGGACAGCCAGATGTCGTCGGCGGCGGCGAAACGCACCTCGACCGGAAAGCCGATCCGCTCGTCGCTGCGGGCGAGGTGATCCTCGATCTCGGCCAGCACCTGGGGCACGGCGGCGCGCGGCACTGCGTACTCCATCTCGCGGAACCGGACGGTGCGCACCGAGGCGAACACCCGGTGCGAGCGGTCGATGTAATCGCGGGGGCTCAACAGCCGGGCGGCGATCGCATTCGCCCTCGGGATCAGCGCGGGACGGCGGGTGGTCAGCCGATTCACCCGGTCGAACACGCGATTGGACAGGAAGTCGTCGTCCAGCCAGTGCCGGAACCGACCGAGCGGGCGAAGTTCGGTGCCGGGCAGGACGCGGTTGTTGCGCTTGGTGAGTACGCGGCGGGTGTGCGGGAACCAGTAGAACTCGAAGTGGTCGTTGCCCAGCAGGTTGTCCTCGAGCTCGTCGAGGACCTCGTCGAGGGTCCCGGGCGCCTCGGCCGCGGCGAGCGCGTAGGCGGGCTCGCACTGCAGCGTCACCGTGGCGATGACACCGAGCGCGCCGAGGCCGACCCGCGCGGCGGCGAAGATCTCGGGATTCTCGTCGATCGAGCAGCGCAGCAGCGAGCCGTCGGCGAGGACCAGCTCGAGGGCCCGCACCTGGGTGGCGATGCCGCCCAGCTTCACGCCGGTGCCGTGCGTGCCGGTCGAGATCGCGCCGGCGATCGTCTGCACGTCGATGTCGCCGAGGTTGCTCATCGACAGGCCGAGCTGCCACAGGGCCTCGTTCAGGGCGTGCAGCCGGGTACCGGCCAGCACGGTCACCAGGCCGGTCGTCCGGTCGGCCTTGACGATGCCGGCCAACCGGTCCAGGCGCAGCTGGATCCCGTCGGTGACCCCGATGTCGGTGAACGAGTGACCGGCGCCGATCGGCTTGACGCGTTGCCCGCGGTCGGCGGCGCCGGTGACCACCCGGGCCAGTTCGGCGATGCTGGACGGATCGGCGACGGTGACCTCGGCACTGACGGTCCCGGCCCAGTTCGTCCACGTCGTCATGGCGGAACACTATGCTCGACGGCCATGGTCCCCGCTGATCTGGATGCGTTGACGGCGGCGACGGCGCACCTCGACCCACCGCTGGCCGCGCTCGACCTCGCCGCGCTCGACCACAACGCCGCCGACCTCGTCCGCCGCGCGGGCGGTAAGCCGGTTCGGGTGGCGTCGAAGTCCGTCCGCTGCCGCTGGGTCATCGACCGGGCCCTCGCCCGGGACGGGTTCAGCGGCGTGATGGCCTACTCGCTGCGCGAGGCCTGTTGGCTGGCCGACAACGGCGTCCGAGACATCCTGATGGGCTACCCGACCGCCGATCGTGGCGCTCTCGCGGACCTGGCTGCGAACCCCGTCCACGTCGAGTCGATCACGCTGATGGTCGACGATGCGGAGCAGCTCGGGCTCATCCGCTCGGTCACCGCCGACGTCGCGCTGCGGGTCTGTCTGGACGTCGACGCGTCGCTGCGGATCGGCCGCCTGCACCTGGGCGTGCGTCGGTCGCCTGTGCGCACGCCGGCCGACGCCGCCGCGCTGGCCCAGATCGCCGGTGACAGCGGGCTGCGCGTCGTCGGCGTGATGTTCTATGAGGCGCAGATCGCCGGCCTGCCCGACACCTCACCGGCCGTGCGGCTGGTCAAGAACCGGTCGGCGGCCGAGCTCGCCGGTCGCCGCGGTGCCGTCGTCGAGGCGGTCGAGAAGGTCGCCGGCGCGCTGGAGATGGTCAACTCGGGCGGGACCGGCAGCCTCGAGATCAGCTCGGCCGATCAGTCGGTCACCGAGGTCACCGCCGGCTCCGGGTTGTTCGTCCCCACCCTCTTCGACCGGTACCGGGCGTTCGAAGCGCGCCCGGCGCTTTACTTCGCCCTGCCGGTGGTGCGCCGCCCGGCCCCGGGCATCGCCACGCTGTTCGGGGGCGGCTATGTCGCCTCCGGTCCGGCGGCGAAGAGCCGGCTGCCGGCCCCGGTACTGCGCGGGCTGAAGCTGCTCGGCACCGAGGGCGCCGGTGAGGTCCAGACCCCGGTGCGCGGCCGGCCGGCCGCGCCGTTGCGGATCGGCGACCGGGTCTGGTTCCGGCACGCCAAGGCCGGCGAGCTGGCGGAGCGCTTCGACACGATCCACGTCGTCGAGGACGGGGCGGTGGTCGCCTCGGTGCCGACCTACCGGGGTGAGGGCCGGACCTTCGGCTGACGGGCTCTCAGCCGGTGCGGTGCTGCCAGAGGAACGCGGCGGCCGTGCGCGCATACCGGGCGCTGTCGAAGGCGTAGGCGTTCCCGTGGATGTGGACGTGGTCGAGCACCCAGCTGACCCGGCTGACGATGTTCGACAGGTTCGGGTCGACGCCGCACACCGGATCGCCGGGTGCGCAGACGTCGAGGCTGCGCGGCCGGACGTCGGCCGGCAGCGTGTAGGCCGAGCCGTTGAGGAAGGTGGGCCGCACCCCGGAGCCGGACGCGCCGGGCGGGTATTCGCGAGTGGTGCCGGGCCGGTGGCTGGGGTTGCCGAAGAGCGCGATCGCGACGTGCGCGCGCTCGCGGACCGTCAGCCGTCCGACGGTGCGGATGACCACCTCCGCGCCCTGGCTGTAGCCCGACAGCAGCAGCGGACGGTTGGCACAGCCGTTGCGCTGGGCCGTGCGGATCGCGTGCAGGAGCGCGGTCACGCCGCGGGACTCGCTGTGGTCGAGATCGGGAGTGAGCCCGGTGAAGCC
>JAVHVD010000005.1:0-48561 GCA_032160745.1 Pseudonocardiales bacterium | reverse complement strand
ACCTCACGCTCCTCGGCCTCGGCCTGCTCACCGTGAGTTGCGCGCTCGTCCTTCTCCTCCGGCCGGCCGAACCCATTGCCGTCCTCTCCGAAGAGGACGAGTCGGCGTTGCGCGACCTGTTGCGCCGGCACGGATCCCGCGACTCCCTCGGGTACTTCGCGCTGCGGCGCGACAAGTCGGTCGTCTGGTCAGCGACGGGTAAGGCAGCGATCACTTACCGGGTCGTCTGCGGCGTCGCCCTGGCGAGCGGCGACCCCATCGGTGATCCCGAGGCGTGGCCGGGCGCGATCACCGAGTTCCGCCGGCACGTCGACCGGTACGGCTGGACACCGGCGGTCATGGGATGCGGCGAGCTCGCGGCCGTCGTCTACGGCCGCGAGTACGGCCTCACCGCGCTGGCCCTCGGCGACGAGGCCATCCTGAGCGCGGACCGGTTCTGCCTCGAGGGCCGGGCGATGCGCGGGGTGCGACAGGCGTGCACGCGAGTCCAGCGGGCCGAATACGAGGTGCAAGTGCGATGGGTGGCAGAACTCGGCGGCGAAGAGATAGCCGAGCTTCGTGCCGCGGCCGCGGCCTGGCGGGGGGAACCGATCGAGCGGGGCTACTCCATGGCCCTGTCGCGGCTCGGGGACCCGGCGGACGGAAAGTGTGTCGTCGTCACCGCGCGGCGGGACGGCGCGCTGCAGGGACTCCTGCATTTCGCCACCTGGGGCGCGGAGGGCCTTTCCCTGGACCTCATGCGGCGCGAGCGAACGTCGGACAACGGCCTGAACGAGTTCATGATCGCGACGCTGATGGACCAGTGCGGCCGGCTGGGCGTCGACCGGGTCTCACTGAATTTCACCGTCTTCCGCGACGCTCTCGAACGCGGCGCCCAGATCGGTGCGGGACCGGTGGTCCGGCTGTGGCGGCGGTTGCTGCTGCTCGCGTCGCGCTGGTGGCAGATCGACTCGCTCTACCGGTTCAATGCGAAGTTCCGACCCGACTGGCAGCCACGGTTCATCTGCTACCCGGCCGCCCGCGATATCCCCCGCGTGGCCCTCGCCGCCATGGAGGCCGAGGCCTTCATCGTGCGGCCGTTGCTGCTCAAGCGCATGCTCGGACGTGCGTGACGGGTGGTCTCCGGCGGGGCAGGAGTTCCCTACCGGCGGCGTGCTCAGCCGCGGCCCAAGAGCAGCCGGACTTGCGCGTCATCGACCTGAGTGAAGTCGAGGTAGCCCGGCCCCACTGCCCAGAAGGGCTCAGGCGTCCAGGGGCAGATGACTTCGTCGACCTCCTCGGCCAACTCCGCACATGTCTGGGCAGCCCCGATGGGCACTGCGACGACGAGGCGCCGCGGCTGCTGGCGCAGCACGGCAGCGATCGCCGCTCGCATCGTTGATCCCGTAGCGACTCCGTCATCGACGAGGATCACGCACCGGTCCGCCACCGAAGTGACTGCACGCTGTCCTCGATACGCGGCTGTGCGGCGCCGTATCTCCTCCATCTCGCGCACGCACGTCTGGGTGAAGACCTGTTCGGAGACATCGCCGCGGCTCAGCACGACGTCGTTGCGGACGATCTCGACGTCCCCGCCGGTGCTGGCAATGGCGCCGATTGCCAGTTCATGGTGGCGGGGATGGCCGATCTTGCCGACGATGATCACGTCCAGCGACGCGTGCAGAGCATCGGCCACCCGAGCGGCGACCGGAACGCCGCCACGGGGCAGGGCCAGCACCAGCACGTCATCGCGGTCGGTGAACTTGCTCAGGTGCTGAGACAGCACGTCGCCTGCTTCGGCCCGGTCGGCGTAGCTCGATCGATTCATGATCCCCAGCTCATTGTGCGCTTCGAAGGGGGCGCCTACCAGTTCACCGGAGGCTACGTAGCTGGACGTAGGGCGCTGATACGTCTGCCGGCCGACGCGGACGGCACCCCGGGGTCGTAACGTCCACGGCATGCTGCGAGCAGTGCGTGCACCGGGGCGAGAGGTCACGTGGCGCGGCGGCTGGGCAGCCGATCTGACCGTCGGTGTCGTCGTCACCGCCCTACTCGTGTTGATCACCGGTCACCTGCCCAGCGGCGGTCGTCGCGAAGTGGACACCTTCGCCTACGTTCTGCTCGGCGTCACGGGCCTCTCCTCGAGCCTGCTGCGGCGCCGGCCGCGGCTCGTTCTGGGCGTGGTGATCATCGCGCTCGGCTGCTACGTCGGGCGGCACTATCCGAACGGCCCGGTGCTGGCCGTCGGATTGATCGCTCTGGGGTCGTTGAGCTGGCGGACCGACCGCCGCACCGCGATCGTCGGCGCCGCCGCGTTGTGCATCGTGCTGGGCGTTGCCGGGCTGATCGCCGGCAACGGGGCCGCCGTGCTGGCGTTGTTCTTTCTCGGTTGGTCGGCGGCAGCGGTGTTCCTCAGCGATGCGTTGCGCAGCCGACGAAGCTATCTCGACGAGTTGGAGGAGCGAGCACGCACGCTCGAGCGCACCCGCGAGGAGGAAGCGCTACGCCGGGTTGCCGAGGACCGGCTGCGGATCGCCCGCGACCTGCACGACGGGGTCGCGCACGCCATGGCGACGATCAACGTCCAGGCCGGCGCGGCGGCACACGTGATCGATCAGCATCCGGAGGCCGCCAAGCACGCGCTGGTGGCGATTCACCAGGCCAGCGGCGACGTGCTCGACGAGCTCGCGGCCATGCTGACGCTGCTGCGAGAGGACGGTGAGACCGCCACCCGGACGCCGACACCGGGGCTGAGCCAGGTCGCCGCCCTGGTGGAGACCACGCGCGGTACCCGTCTCGACGTCCCGCTCACCGTTGACGGCCCGACGGCGATCGTTCCGCGCTCGGTGGGCACCGCCGCGTACCGGATCATCCAGGAGTCGTTGACGAATGTGCTGCGGCACGCGAACGCCACCACCGCGCGGGTGACCATCCACGCCGGTGAGGATCGCAGCCTGACCGTCGAGGTGTGCGACGACGGACGCGGCACCCGATCGGCCCCGTCGGACGATGGAGGTCCGGGAACCGGTGTCGGCATTCAAGGGATGCGCGAGCGCGCGACCTCGACCGGCGGCCGCTTCGAGACCCACCAGTCACCGGCCGGTGGCTTCGTCGTCCGCGCCACCTGGGGCGCCCACGCATGATCCGCGTCCTGCTCGCCGACGATCAGCCGCTCGTTCGCGCCGGCTTCGCGATGATCCTCGGTGCCGAGCCCGACATCGACGTCATCGGCGAGGCCGACGACGGGGCGGACGCGCTGCGCCGGGTCGCGACCCTGCGGCCCGACGTCGTGCTGATGGACATTCGCATGCCCGGTGTCGATGGCCTGGAGGCGACACGGCAGATCATCGCCGATCCGACGTTGTCAGGGGTCAAGGTCCTGGTGCTGACCACCTTCGAGCTGGACGAGTACGTGTTCGAGGCACTGCGGTCAGGAGCCAGTGGCTTCCTCGTCAAGCACACCCAACCCACTGAGCTGGTGCGGGCGGTACGGGAGGTGGCGTCGGGTGAGGCGCTGCTGTCGCCGAGCGTGACCAGGCGGCTGATCGCCGAGTTCACGGCCCGCCCGGTCCGTCCCGAGGTCGTACCGCCCACGATGGCAGTGCTCACCGATCGCGAACGAGAGGTCGTGGCGCTCGTCGCTCAGGGCCTGAACAACGACGAGATCGCGACCGAATTGACGCTCAGCCCGGCCACCGCTCGTACCCACGTGAGTCGTGCGATGGTCAAGCTGCACGCCCGCGATCGGGCCCAACTGGTGGTCTTCGCCTACCAGAGCGGGTTGGTACGCCCAGCGACGTAGAGCTAAGTGTCGTTCCGTGCGGGACGCGTCGCCGCCCCGATTGCCCGACGCTCAGGTCATGACACGAACGGACTCGGTCGTCTCGATCAACCAGCTGACCAAACGCTATGGCGGACGCGTTGTCGTCGACCAACTCACCGTGGAGATTCCGCGCGGCGCCGTCGCCGGTTTCATCGGGCCGAACGGCGCAGGCAAGACCACGACGATGGCTATGTTGCTCGGGCTGGTGCGGCCGACATCCGGCGAGGGCACCGTTCTGGGTGAGTCGATCCATCACCCCGAACGCTATCTCGATCGCGTCGGCGCGCTGCTCGAAGGGCCGGCGCTGTGGCCGTCCCTCACGGCGGTCGAGAACCTGCGGGTGCTGGCCCGGCTCGGTGGCCACAGTGACCGGCGCATCCCCGAGGTGCTCGATCTGGTCGGGCTGTCCGATCGCGGCACCGACCGCTTCGCTCGGTACTCGCTGGGCATGAAGCAACGACTCGGCATCGCGGCTGCACTGCTCGGCGATCCGGAACTGCTGATCCTCGACGAACCCACCAACGGCCTCGACCCGGCGGGCATGATCGACATGCGCGACCTCGTCGCGCGCATCGCCGCCGAAGACCGCACCGTCCTCCTGTCCTCGCACATCCTCAGCGAGCTGGAGCACGTCTGCGACTGGTTGTTCGTGATCGAACAGGGCCGTCTGGTGTTCGCCGGCCGATCCGACGAGTTCGTCTCCCAGACCGGCACCGAGGTGCTGCTCGGTCCGCTGCAGACCAGCGACCTGCTCGCACTGGCGGCGGTCGTCGCCGACCAGGGTTTCACGGTGGGACGCGAAGGTGACCAACTGGTCGTGCCTGTCGACGATGGCGACCCGCGGCAGATGGCTGCGTCGCTCAACTCGGCCGCTGCCGCCGTCGGCATCGTGCTGGCCGAGTTGCACGTCCGCCGTCCAACCCTGGAGGCCAACTACCTGCGCCTACTCGAAGGAGAAGCGGCATGATTCGCACCTTCCGCGCGGAACTGGACCGGCTGACCGGGCGCAAGGTGGTGCTCGCCGCCGCCGTGATCGTGCTCGTCTTCGGAATCGGCGGGGCCTCCGTCGTCCTGGCGTCGGCCAAACCTGCCCGCGATGCCAGCGGTGGCCTCACCCCCACCATCGAGCGCCTTTCCGGCTCCGGTGGCGGGACGGAGGTCTTCCGCTTCGCGGCCGCCTTCGCCGGGACGCTGGTGTTCGTCGTCTTCGTGGGCCTGTTTGCGATGGAGTTCTCTCGCGGCACCTATCGCACCATGCTGCTGCGGCAGCCGCTGCGGGTCCGCCTGCTGGCCGGCAAGATCGCCGCGCTGCTCTGCGTCGCCGCCGTGGTTCTGGCGGCCACGGAGGTAGTCATGTGGCTGTCGGCGCGGGTGCAGGCGTCCGGGGCGGGGGTCGCGACCACTGACTGGGTCAGCCTGGCCGGCCTCGGCTCCGCCGTCAGCGATTACGGCATGGTCATGCTCTGGGTCACCGGCTACGCGGTGTTGGGCATGACCGTGGCCGTGCTACTGCGTTCGGTACCGCTCGCCCTCGCCGCGGGCATCGCCTGGGCCGGCCCGATCGAACACCTCATCGGCGACGCCTGGCCGACCGCGTCCAAGGTCTTTCCCGGCCTGCTGCTGGAGATCGTCGGTGAGGGCGGCACCCCGGCCGTGAGCGCGGCTCGAGCCGCGCTCACCGTCGCGGCCTATCTGGCGGTCGCCGCTGCCATCACCGGCACCGTGTTCGTTCGCCGCGACGTCACCAGCTGAATCCCTTCATGTCACCCACGCTCACAGGAGTACATCGTGTCGTTTCGCAGCCTGTCCCCCGCCGCCAAGGTGAACGTCGGTGCCCTGCTCGCCGCCGCTGTCGGCATCGTCATCCAAATCGCCGCCGGGGTCGATTACCCGGCCGTCCCACCGGGACTGCTCATGTTGTTCGTGGCCGCCGGTCTCGTGGCCTTCGGACCTTGGCCATGGGTGTCGTTCATCGGCGTGATCGTTCCGCTGTTCCTGTTCGTGGGCGGCATCATCGCCCCGACCGGACGCGACAACCTCGCCGACCCCGGCGACTTCGGGCAGTTCGCCGGAACCCTCATTCAGCTCGTCGCGGTCGCGGTCGCGCTGACCGCAGGCCTGCTCGCCCTTCGGGAGTGGCGCAACCGCCGGGCCGCCCGCACCTGAGCCACGAGGGACAGGAAGATCCTGGCTACACTGAGGACCCGTCGCTCCCCGGTCCGGCAGCTCGCAGGAGGAAAGTCGTGACCGACGCGTCGGCATCTCCGCCTGACGCTGCGCTCCCACTCCAGCGGGTGGCAGCGGCGACCCGCGGGACCTATCTCGCGTTCATCGGCGCCGGCTTCGCCTTCGCCAGTTGGGCAGCGCGGATTCCGCAGGTACGCGATCGGCTGCATCTCTCCGCCGCCGAACTCGGGTTGGTGCTGTTGGCTATCGCCGGCGGGTCGTTGGTTGCCCTACCCCTCGCCGGCGTCATCGTTCATCGCTACAACTCGCGGCGCACGGTTGCCGTGATGTCGCTGCTGCTCGCAGTCGGTCTGACGATCGTGGCCATCGGCTACCTGACGGGCGTGGTCGTGGTGCTGATCGGGCTCTTCCTGGTCGGCTTCGGCAACGGGGCCTGGGACGTGGCGATGAACGTCCAGGGCGCGATCGTCGAACGTCATCGTCGGCGAGCGATCATGCCGAGGTTTCACGCCGGATTCAGTATCGGCACGGTGGCCGGCGCACTGCTTGGCGCACTTATGGTGGCCGTGCATATTTCGGTGACGATCCACCTACTGGCCGTCGCCGCCCTGATCGCGGCGGCGGTACCGGTCGCCGTCAAGGACTTCGTGCCGGACACCGAAGGCGACCCGACGCCTTCCGGCTCACCCCTCGAGCACAGCGACGCGGTGTCCGGCCGGCTGACCGGCCTGATCCGTTGGCGCGAACCACGCACCCTCCTCATCGGCGTCGTCGTGCTCGCGTTCGCCTTCACCGAGGGGAGCGGCAATGACTGGATCGGCGTCGCGCTGATCGACGGCTACGGGGCCTCTGCCGCTATCGGCTCGCTCGGCTTCGCGGCCTTCCTGGCCGCGATGACCGCCGTCCGTTGGTTCGGTACCGGCCTGCTCGACCGGTACGGACGCGTTGCGGTGCTGCGTGGCCTCGCCGTCGTGGCCATCGTCGGCCTGGGCCTGTTCGTCTTCAGCCCGTTCACGCCGTTGGCGTTCGTCGGTGCGCTGCTCTGGGGTGCCGGCGCCTCACTCGGTTTTCCGGTCGGCATGAGCGCGGCCGCCGATGATCCCGCCGCCGCGGCCGGCCGGGTCAGCGTCGTGGCGTCGATCGGCTACTGCGCGTTCCTGGGCGGTCCCCCGCTCATCGGATTTCTCGGCATCCGCATCACCGTTCTGCACGCGCTGCTCTCGGTTGCCGTCCTCCTCGCGGTGGCGATGCTGTTGGCCGATGCCCTTCGCCCGCTGCGCTCCGGCGCGGACCATGCTGACTCAGACCGTCGCGTCCGACGCTGAGTTGGCCGGCCGCTTTCCGGCGGATGAACGCCCGATTGTGTGACGATGCGGAACATGGCCAAACCTGCGGGTGTGCTGGTGACGGCGGCGGGTCCGCAGATGCGCGAGGTCCTGCACGACCTGGCCCTGCCCTCCTTCAGGCATTACGCCGAATGTTGGGACTACGACGTCCGCCCTGTCGATATGGTCTCGGACGGGGCGCGCGCCGACGTCGGCGCGCAACGCGCGAAGTGGGCGAAGATCCGGTTGCTGAGGGAGGCTTTGGCCACCTATCCCCTGGCGGTGTGGGTGGACGCCGACGTGCTGCTGCTCCGGACGGACGAGAACATCGCGAGCCACTTGCCGGGCGATGACTTCCAGGCTCTGGCGTTGGAGCACGTGCCCTACGAGCATCGGGTCAATCCGAACACAGGCGTCTGGGTGCTGCGCTCGGGCCCGGCCGCGCTCGCCTTCCTGGATGCCGTCGAGACTCTCGGCCAGCAGCCGGGGCCTTGGGCCGATCAGGGCGCCGTGCTCGCCGCCTTGGGATGGGATCGCGGGGACGCGCAGTACCGGGGGGCCAAACCAGGGCCCGGCAACGCATTCCTGGCGAGAACGAGCTGGCTGCCCCCAGGCTGGAACCAGCCCTACCTCGGGCACCGGGACGCCGGGGAGACCTACAACGGCGTGCCCGACTCCTACACCGACCGGCCGTGGGTGGCGCACCCGCATGCTTTGCACTTCATGGGCATGACACCCGGCGCGCGCTACCTGCGGATGAGTCAGGTAGCGGCAACGCAGCCGTCCTGAGCGCCGTTCGCGGACAGTTCCTCCGCGCGCAGCAGCTCGTTCACGACCTGGACGTCTTCTCGCAAGGTCAGCGCGGTGCAGTCCATTGTCATCGGAACCATTTGAGAGGTGCTTACATGGCTCGAAGCTCGTCCCGGATGCGCATCGCATGCGGCGCCACGACGCTGGTCGCCGCGGCCACCGCGGTCGCCGCGATCACAGCTGGATCATCTGCCGCGGCCCCGCCCGGACAGCAGGCAACGCCGATCCAGCACCTGGTGATCATCTTCCAGGAGAACGTGTCCTTCGATCACTACTTCGGCACCTATCCGAACGCCGCGAACACCGACGGCTCGCCGTTCCACGCTGCGTCCGGCACCCCGTCGGTCGACGGGCTGACCGGCACGCTTCTCACCGCCAATCCGAACGGCGTCAATCCGCGCCGGTACAGCGCCGGGACCACCGGCGACCTACTGACCTGCGACCAGGACCACAACTACTCCGACGAACAGAAGGCGTTCGACGGCGGCGCGATGGACCGGTTCCCGCAGACCGTCGGCACCGGCGCCGGCAAGTCACCGACCGGCGCATCCTGCGTCGCCGGCGACGTCATGAACTACTACGACGGCAACACGACGACTGCACTGTGGAACTACGCGCAGCAGTACGCCATGAGTGACAACTCCTACGGCACGACGTTCGGCCCGTCCTCACCCGGCGCCATCAACCTCGCGTCCGGCAATACCGGTGGCGTCGACATGAGCCACACTGCCAACGCACCGAGCATCGCCACTGCGGCCAAGCCGAACGCCGACCTGACCGCCGACGGCCAGGGCGGGTACGCGCTCACCAGCGACGCCCAGCCGTACTGGGACGACTGCTCCACCCGCGACGCAGTGGCCATGTCCGGCCCCAACATCGGCGACGAGCTGAACTCGGCCGGCGTCTCGTGGGGCTGGTTCGAAGGTGGCTTCCGCCCGACCACGACGTTCACCGCCGCTGCTGCCGCTACCGGTCGCGCCGGGCAGCCGACCTCGACGTTCACGCCGGACGAGTTCGCGAACGGCGGCTTCAACGGCACTGTCCCGCACTCGGCCAACCAGGGCATCTGCAACGCCGTCCACCCCGTCGGCGCCGGGCTGCCGGCATCACTCGGCACGGGGACGGGGCAGTACGGCTGGAAGGATGACTACATCCCGCACCACGAGCCGTTCCAGTACTACGCGTCCACGGCCAACCCGCACCACGTCACGCTTCCCACCACCGCCCAGGGCACCGTGCCGCTCGCGGCGTTGAAGACCATCGGCACCGACACGCAGCACTACGTCAACGGCCAGCCGGCGTTCGACACGCCGAATCACCAGTACGACACCAGCGACTTCGACCAGCTCGTCGCCGGCATCGGCAAGGGTGACCTGCCGCCGTCCGCCCTCCCAGCGGTCAGCTTCCTGAAGGCGCCCGGCTACCAGGACGGTCACGCGGCCTACTCCGATCCGCTGGACGAGCAGCAGTTCATCGTCGACAAGATCAACGCGCTGCAGAAGACACCGGACTGGAAGAGCACCGCGGTCGTCATCTCCTATGACGACTCCGACGGTTGGTACGACCACGCCTACAGCGGCGTGACCAACCCCTCGACCTCGGTCGCCGACACGCTGACCGGGCCCGGCGCGTGCGGAACCGGCACGCCGGTCGCCGGCCAGCAGGGCCGCTGCGGGTACGGCCCGCGGCTCCCGCTGCTGGTGATCTCGCCCTGGGCGCAGCACAACACGGTGGACCACACGCTCACCGACCAGTCCTCGATCACCCGCTTCGTCGAGGACAACTGGAAGCTGCCGCGCATCCCCGGCAGCCTGGACGCGCGGGCTGGCACGCTCGACGGTCTCTTCGACTTCGCAGCAAAGCACGGGCAGGGGCATGCCAACGGCAACGCCCCCAATTCCGGGACGTTCGTGCTCGATCCGAACTCCGGCCTGCGAACCGGCTGAGCATTTCTCCACCGCACGCTGCAGGGCCGGGATCTCCACTTGCCCGGCCCTGCAGTCGTTGCGGCGTCGGCGAGTTAACTTTCGCTGCGTAGAGTCGCGCTCTTCGAGCGAGGAGAAGAGATGGCGGACAGCACGCCGACACAGCAGCGCGAGCGCGAACTCAAATTCGACGTCGGCGACGGATGGGAGCTGCCGAACGTGGCGGCGCTCGTGCCGACCGGCGGGTCGGTCACGCGCAGGTCGGTCTCACTCGACAGCACGTACTACGACACCGACGACCACGCGTTGCGGGCCTACCGGGTGACGCTGCGCCGGCGGACCGGGGATGAGGACGAGGGCTGGCAGCTGAAGGTGCCGGCCGGCGACGCGCGTACCGAGATTCGCCTGCCCCTGGGCACCCGCGCTGTGCCCGCCGCTCTGCGACAGCTCACGACCGGCCTACACGCCGGCGCCTCGCTGCGTCCAGTGGCACGCGTGCAGACGGACCGGCAGGTCCACCTCATTCTTGCCACAGACGGCACACCGCTGGCCGAGCTGGCCGTCGACGACGTCATCGCGACGGGAATGGGCGAAACGGCGATCGTCTCGACCTGGCGCGAAGTGGAGGTCGAGCTCAAGGACGGCGACGAAGCTCTGCTCAAGAGCGCGGCGAAGACGCTGCGGAAATCCGGCGCAAGCCCGTCGGAGTCAGGATCGAAACTGGCGCGCGCACTCGGTGGATCGTCCATCCGAATCCCGAGTCCACAGAAGTCCGTACTGGATGTCGTACGCGGTTACCTCGCCGCGCAGCACGACGCCATCGTGACCGGGGACCTCGAGCTACGCAACGAACAGGACGTCGTGCACGTCACGCGCGTCGCGACCCGGCGCTACCGCAGTGTGCTGCACGTTTTCGCGGATCTGTTCGACGCCGATCGCGCCGCCTCTCTCGACACTGAACTCAAGTGGTATGCGGGCGTGCTGGGCGCGGTACGCGACCTGCAGGTCATGGGCAACGAGCTGCGCACCGAGCTCCACGCGCTTCCCCACGAACTCGTCCTCGGGCCGGTGTCAGCACGACTCGAACAAACGCTGAGCCACGAACTCGCCGGAGCGCGGCGAAAACTGGCTGCCGCGATGGGCGGCCGCCGGTACCTCGCGCTGCTGCGGGAACTTCGGGCCTGGACCGAAGCACCACCGGTCGCCGCCAAGGACAAACCCGCCTCGCGGCTCGAAAAATACGTGAACAAGGCCGAGGCAAAGGTCAGCGAGCGGTTACAGCGGGCCGCAGATCTCGAGGACAACGACCGCACGAACGAGGCATTCCACCGCGCCCGCAAAGCCGCGAAGCGATCTCGCTACACCGCCGAGCTGGCTGCACCCGTTATGGGCAAGCGCGCGAACGCTTCAGCCAAGCAGGCCAAGAAGCTGCAGACGAAGCTCGGGCATCGGCAGGACGCCGTCATGGCCGTCGCGTTTCTCCGGCGGTTGGGAGCAGTCGCCGGCACCACTCCCGGCGAGAACGGCTTCACCTACGGCATCCTGTTGGCGCGCATCGCCCGCCGCGCCGAGTCCGACTGAGCTTGCTTCACCAACCGGCGCTGGCACTCGCGGCGCCCTCTGCGGTGACGAGGAGAGCTTCGTAGCCGTCGATCCCGTCGAGCCAGCGAGCCGCTTCGACGCCCATGACGACGGCGGCGGTCGCGTAGGCGTCGGCGAAGGTGAGCGACGGCCCGCGCACGGAGGCGCTCGCCACCGCCGTCGCGGGGCGCGCGGTGAACGGGTCGAGGATGTGCGGGCCGCGTTCAGCGCCACCTGACGTTGCCACGGCGACGTCACGGCCGGTGGCGGTGGCGAGCACGCGGCCGCGGTCGCGGGGATCTACGATCCCGACGGACCAGGCCCGGCCCGGCTCGGCCTCGCCGGCCAGCTGCATGTCGCCGCCGCCGTTCACGGCATGATTGCGCGACCCGTGTTCGCGCAGCAGCAGGCTCGCGCGCTCGACGGCCCAGCCCTTCACCAGGCCGGTCGGATCCAGCCGCCCTGCCTGCATCGCGGTGAAAGCGCCGCCGGTCGTCAGCTGGACCTGCGCGCAGAGATCGAGGACGGCCGCGACGTCAGGATGGGCGTCATGGGCGTCGGCCAAGCGCAGCTCACCGCGCTGCATGCGGCTGATATTGCTGTCCGGCCGGTACGTACTGAAGACGGCGTCCACCTGGTGCAGCCACGCGACGACGTCGCCGACGGCGTGGCCCCACTCCCCCGGATCCCGCACGTCGATGGTGAAGACCGTGCCCATGCAGTGCTCGACATGCACGGTTCGCGCCAGGGTCGCGGCCGGCATCAGAGACCGGCCTTGTCCAGCGCGCTCTGCAGCGACCCGACGTAACCGGTGCTCGTCACGGTCGCGCCGGAGATCATGTCGATCTGCGCGCTGCCCGCGGACACGGCCTCCTGGTTCAACGCCGGAATCGCGTACGCGTTGATCTCCTGGTCACGCGGGTTCTGCGTCGGGTAGACGACCGCGTTCGCCTTGGTGACCTTCCCATTGCTGAGCGTGATCTCCACCTGCACCGGCCCCCACTGGGTGTCCACGGAGTCGCCGGTCACGGTCTTGGTGCCGGACGAGGACGAGGACGACGACGCGGTCGAGCCCGCAGCCGGCGTGGCCGCCGACCCGGTGCCGGTGCGGGTGCTCGGCCCGGCGGTGCTGACCGCGGCCGGGATGGTGCTGGCGCTGTGCGTCTTGAAGTCGAGCAGGATGACCAGCCCGGTGATCGTGCTGAACAGGGCGAGTGCGACTCGTCGCATGAGTGGTCCTCTGTGATCGGTTCGGTCAGAATGCGAAGGACTCGTGGTGGAGCCGCCGGCGCGGGACGTGGGCGGCCCGCAGGGAGCGGACGACCGAGGCGGTCATCCGATCCGGTCCGCAGATGTAGACGTCGTGCGCACGCACGTCGGGCACAGTCGAGGTGATCGCCTCGGTGGACAGTGGGTCCCAACCGAGGTCCTGTCGGCGCCCGGCGACGATCAGCAGCCGTGCGCCCCGCTGGCGCGAGAGTGCGGCCAGTTCGTCGCGGAACACCACGTCGGCCTCGCGGCGGACCCGGTAGAGCAGCGTGATGTCGTGCGGACCGCCGGACAGCGACTCGAACAGTGCCCGAACCGGTGTGATGCCGATGCCGCCGGCGATCAGCAGGACCTTCCGGCGGGTCCGTCGCGCTGCCGTCATTGCGCCGTACGGGCCTTCGGCCAACACCCGGGTGCCTGTTCGCAACTGCATCAGGGCGGCGCTGTGCTCGCCGAGGTCCTTGACGGTGATGCGCAGTGCGTTCGGCTGGGGCGCTGCAGACAGCGAGTACGGATTGGACGCCCACCACAGCTCACGGGTGAGAAAGCGCCATCGGAAGAACTGACCCGAGCTCGCGTGGAGCCGATCCAGGTGCCGTCCGCTGACCACTATCGACACCACCCCGGGCGCCTCCGGATACACCGCAGCCACTCGCATCCGGTGCCGGGATGCCTGCAACACCGGGAGGACGAATCGGTACCAGAGAATGGCCGCGGCCACGGCCAGATACATCGCCGACCAGACGACGCGGGCCGAGCGATTGGTCATGAAGTCGGCCCCGGAGGCGAGCTGGTGGCTGAAGGCCAGCGCGATCGCCAGGTAGGTGTAGAAGTGGAGGTAGTACCAGGTCTCGTACCGCATTCGCCGCCGGGCCGCGCGGGCCGAGACGATGCCGACAGCAACGAAGAGCAGGCCGGCCACGGTCGCCATCAGTAGGTCCGGATAGCTCATCAACAGCGTGTTCGTCTGGCTGATGACGTCGGTGTGCGCGGTGACCGCGTAGCCCCAGGTGATCAGCAGCCCGTGCGCGACCACCAGGCTGACGGTGTATCGACCGCCGTGCGAGTGCCACCTGGCGAGGCGATCGGCACCGACTCCGCGCTCCAACGGCGGGAGGCGCGCCATCAGCGCGACGAGGACGACGACGCCGTACCCCGCGAGCAGGCCGGTGACCCGGCCCGCGTTGGTCAGCCAGTCGCCGAACCCGTGGATCGCCGCGGTGTCGTGCCACCAGAGCGCGATCGTCGCCAGCGCCCCGGCGGCGATGACGCCGAGTACCGCGCCTGGATTCGCACCGGCCGGCTCGGCCGGCCCAGCGCGGTGCGCCGGAGGCGGCTGGCGGCGCAGGTCCGCCTGCCGGTTCGCGACCGCGGTCATCGGCCGACTTTCATGACATCCATCGAGCTCTCCTCAGGTCGCGGAATCTCACCGTGCTCGATGAGGACGGGACGATCCTGGGCCGGAAGAGGTCATCTCGGCGCTAGCCGATGGTCAAGGGAGTCCTAAGAGTTGATGTGAGCGAGCCGGGTGGCGCGGTATCAGCCCTTGACGGCGCCCAAGGTCATCCCCTCGATGACCTGCCGCTGGAAGACCGCGAACACCACCAGTTGTGGCACGAGAACGAGCGCTGCGGCCGCCATCTCGGCGCCGTAGTCGGTGCTCCACACCCCTTGGAACTGGGAGACGCCGAGGGGCAACGTCGTGAGCGACGATTTGTTGATCAAGGTGACGGCGAACGGGAACTCGTTCCAGACGTAGATGATGTTGAGGATCAGCAGAGTCGCGATCACCGGGCGCATGAGTGGCAGCACCACCCTGGTGCACAACGAGAACAGCCCGACCCCGTCGATGATCGCGGCCTGCTCGAGTTCCTCGGGGAACTCCACCAGGAAACCCGTCAGCAACAGGATGTTGAACGGGATCGAGATGGCGATGTACGGCAGGATCAGCGCGGCGTAAGTGCCGAAGAGGTGGAACGTGAGGTCCAGTCGGTAGACCGGGAACAGCAGGATGTACACCGGCACGGCGAGCCCAGCGAGGAAGTAGTAGCGCAGCCACTTCTGCAGCCGGCGCCGGCGCCGGCGGAACACCATTCGGGTCAGCGCGAATGCCGCCATGAACGAGACGACCAGTCCGACCACGACCGACACCACCGCGAGGATGAACGTGTTGCGGTACATCAGCATCAGGTTCAGCGTGTCGACGACGGTCTTGTAGTTCTGCGTGGTCAGGTTCGACACCGAGAACGGCCGGGACAGGATGTCGTCGCTGCTGCGGAAGGACAGCAAGAGGATCCACAGCAGCGGGAGCATGACCACGAACGTCACGAGATAGGCGGTGATCGTCGCGATCCAGATGCCGCGCCCGGCCCGCCGGCTGTTCTTCACGAAGTGCGATCCGGGTGAGGCCTCGGTCGTTCCGAAGAGTTCGGAGCGGGCGACCTGCGAAGTCGTCATGCGCGCCTCCGGCGACGCAGGAAGCTCAGGTAGGCAAGGGATACCACAACGCCGAGCAGGCAGATCACGACCGCGAGCGCCATGCCATAGCCGTAGTTCTGCAAGCGGAAGGTGACGTAGTACATGTAGCTGACGAGGACGTCCGAAAGATGCACCGGGCCACCGCCGGTGAGCACGTACACCAGCTCGAACACCTTGAACGCGCCGGTGATCACGAGCACCGTGCAGATGCCGAAGGTCTCCTGCAGCATCGGCACGGTGACGTAGCGCAGCTGCTGCCACCGACTCGCGCCGTCGAGCGCGCTCGCCTCCATGACATCGCGGGGCAGCATTTTCAGGCCGGCGTAGAAGATCGTCAGCACGAAGCCCAGCGTCTGCCAGACGTAGACCAGTCCGACAGACAGCGGGGTGAGTGACGTCCCGCCGATCCACTGCGGACCGGCGAAGCCGAGCGAGGACAGGAAGCCGTTCACCAGACCGATGTGCGGGTCGAGGATGAAGACCCAGATGAGCCCCACGAGAATCGGCGCGACGATCGCGGGCGCGAAGATCAACGCGCGCAGTGCTCCCGCGCCCTTGATCGGCCCGCTCAGCAACACGGCCAGCAGGAAGGCCAGCGGGATCAGCAGTACCAGTGCCACGCCGAGCACGACCATCGTGTTGCGAAGCGACGACCAGAACACGTCGTCGTGGGTCATCGCCCGGTAGTTCGTGGCGCCGACGTACTTGGGCTTCGATACGCCGTTGTAGTCGCTGAAGCTGTAGAAGACCGAGTAGACCACCGGGTAGACGAGGTACACGCTGAACACCAGCAGAGCCGGCGCCAGCATCAAGAGGAGCTGCCAGCGCCGGCTCAACCACACCATGTCGAAACTCTCCGCCTGTTCTGGTGATGGGGCTGCGATCAGCGTCGCGTCAGGCCGGCTTGATCGTCGGCGCAACCATCTTCAGGGCCTTGGCCGGGCTGAGCACGCCCTGCATGACACCGTAGATGCTCTCGTACATCGCATTGGACGCCTCGGCCGATACGACGAGATCGGGTTGTGCCTGCGGGCTCGTCCATCCGGGAGCGCTCAGCGCCGCCAGCACCGATGCGAACACCGGCTTCTGCGCCGCCGCGCCGGTCGGCTTGTAGGTCGTCACCGGCGTCTGCGCGTTGTCGACGAGGATCTGCTGCCCGGCGTCACTGTAGTAGAACTGCAGGAACTTGGTGACTGCATCGAGCTTCTTCTTGTTCTTCTTCACGTCGGCGCTGACGACCAATGGCGCCGACGGGGCGTTCATGACGAGCTTCTGCTCACCCACTCCGTCGCTGAACGTCGGCCCCGGCCAGAAGCCCACATCAGTGCCGACCGAGCTGTCCTGGATCGTGCCCGCGGCCCACACGCCGGAGTCGAGCATCGCCGCCTTGCCGGACGTGAACGCGTCCACTGCCTGCTGGTAGTTCTGAGTCGTCATGTTGGACGGGAACGCGCCGGCCTTCGCCAGCTCCTCAATGTGTCCGTACAACCGCTTGAAGTCGTCGTTGTTGTAGCTGACGCTGCCGTCGAGCAGGCCCGCCTGCTTCTGCTCCCACCCGAAGCGGTCGAGCATGGTCAAGAAGGCCCACACACTGAACGACGACTGGTTCGCCCCCTGCGAGATCGTCGTGACGCCGTGGCTGTGCAGCGCCTTGGCCACTTGTACTAGCTCGTCGAACGTCGTGGGGAGGGCCAGGTTGTACTTGGCCAAGATCTTCTTGTTGTAGTAGAGGCCCGTCACCAGCGCCTGATACGGCACGCCGTACTGCGTGGATCCGCTGCGGTAGCCGGCGAGCATGCTGGGCGGGAACTTCGCCGTCAGCTGACCGCCGCTCAGAATCGAGGTCAGGTCGAGCAGGTTGCCGTTCTTCACCATCGTCTGCGCGAGTGAGTTGTACACCCAGAAGACGTCGGGCAGCGTGTGACTCTGCGCCGCAATGGTCATCTGCTGCTCGTGCTGCTCGACCGGCTGGCCGACGAGGTTGACCTTGATGTCCGGGTACTTCTTCTTGAACGCCTGCACGATCTGGAATGTCGCTGGGTCGGACTTCTCGACGTTCGCGTTCTGCATCGACAGCGTGATCGTTCCGGACCCCCCGCCGTTGCCGGCGGTCCCGGTGTCCGATCCGCATGCGACCAAGGTCGAGGCGACCAGCACGGCGGCGGCCGCCGCCCCCACAACGCGTAGAGACGAGAGCCGTCTGAGATTGTGCGCGCCGACCCTGCGGCCCAGCCCTGTAGCCATCGCCTTCGTCCTCTCGCTGATTCATCGAATCGTTTGTACGGTTGTGGAATTACCCGGCCGTGTGCAGCTATCGAATCGTTTCGATGGTGCGACCGTACCCCCGAAAGTCGCGGTGTCAAGCCTTGCCGTTGACATCGTCGAGGTACCGATGCCATAGTCGCGCAAACGTTTCGATCCGAGGAGTTGCGCGTGGCCACCATCGTCGACGTCGCGCGTCTGGCCGGGGTGTCGACGTCCACCGTGTCGCACGTCGTGAACGGCACGCGCCCGGTCGGTGACGAGACCGCCCAACGCGTCCTCGCGGCGATCGCGTCGACCGGCTACCGACAGGACAGCCTCGCCCGCGCGCTGCGCCGGGCCCGCACGGACTCGGTCGGCATCGTCGTCTCGAACGTGGCACAACCGGCGTTCGCGGAGATGGTCCGAGGCGTCGAGCGCGAGGCGGCCGAGGCGGGCTTTACCTTGCTGCTCGCGAACTCGGGCGAGGACCGGGCCCGCGAGTCGAAGGCGCTCGCGGCGCTCACCGCGCGTCGCGTCGACGGACTCATCATCGCGCCCGCCGCCCATTCGTCGTGGCGCGAACTCGACAAGATCCGCAGGGCCGGCACGCCGGTCGTGCTGATGGACCGCACGTCCAGGCTTTCCGCCGACATGGTGGGCGTCGAGAACTCACCTCCGATGCGCGACCTCGTGCTCCACCTGATCGACCACGGTCACCGCCGTATCGCGCTGGCTGCTGGGGACCTGGCGGTGTCGACCATCGCCGAGCGGCGGCAAGGGTACTTCGACGCTCTCAACGAAGCGGAGATCAAGGTGAACAGCGCATACGTGCTGACCGGATCCGGATTGTCGGAGGACAGTCGAGCCGACGTGCGCGCGCTGTTCGACCTCCGTCAGCCGCCGACGGCAATCGTGGCGACCAGCACCGAGACCGCGGCCGGCGTGCTCGAGGCCGCCGCGGACCTCGGGCTCACCCCCCCGGCGGACTTCGCGTTCGGCACGTTCGACGGCTTCGCCCACGCCGACCTCTTCCGCCCGCGGATCACGACGATCACGCAGCCCGCCTACGACATCGGAGTGACCGCCATGCAACTCCTGCTGCGCCGTTTCGGGGACGCCTCGGTAACCCGCAGCAAGACCGTCCGGCTCAAGGCCGACATCGCATATCGGGACTCCTGCGGCTGCATCGGCGCCAGCTGATGAGTTCACCGCTTGCCGCGCTGACGAAGCGCGTGGACGCCCGCTCGGGGCGGGTCTCGAGCTGGGACCAGCGCGGCCGGAACCAGGACTATTGGACGACCGGAGCGCACGAGACCCGTGTCCTCGCCGACCTGCAAGGGCCGGGCCAGATCACCCACATCTGGATGACGCAGTTCTGCCGCAAGGTCCTGGGCCCGGGACTGCTCGATCCGTCCGACACCGCCACCACCGCCCCCGTGCTCGAGATCCACAACGCGCTCGGATTGAACTGGGAGGTGCCTGACCCGGACTATTACCGAAAGGTCTTGATCCGGATCACCTGGGACCACGAGGAGCAGCCGGCCGTCCTCGTGCCACTCGGCGACTTCTTCGGCGTCGGGCACTGCATGCCCAACAGCTACGCCTCGGCCCTTTTCACCGTGTCGGCCAAGCCCGAGGAGTCGCTGGTCTTCGGGGGCAGCGCGGCGCTCAACTGCTGGGCCCCCATGCCGTTCAACGAGCGCTGCCTGATCGAACTCGTGAACGAGAACGATCTGCCGATCTCGCAGTACTTCTATGTCGACTACGAGCTGTACCGCCAGCCGTTGCCGGACGACACCCTGTACTTCCATTCGCGCTGGTCACGCAGCAACCCGTGCGACGGCTGGGGACCGGACCTACAGACGAACAGCCCCGAAGTGAACATCGTCGACCTCACCGGCGAACACAACTACGTCGTCCTCGAAACCGAGGGCGCCGGACACTACGTCGGCTGCAATCTGTCGGTCTTCCACCGCCAAGGCTCGTGGTGGGGCGAAGGCAACGACATGATCTTCGTCGACGACGACACCTGGCCGCCCAGTCTGCACGGCACGGGCACCGAGGACTACTTCAACCATGCGTGGGGGATGCAGAAGAACGCCTTTCCGTTCCACGGCGCGATCATCCACGAGTCGGACGTGCCGGGCTACTCGGTGAACTACCGCTTCCATGTCGCCGATCCGGTCCGGTTCGCCCGTCGTATCAAGGTGAGCATCGAGCACGGTCACGGCAACCATTTGTCCGACGACTGGGCGTCCACCGCGTACTGGTATCAGCACTTGCCCAGCCCAGTCGCGACCATCCTGCCGCTTGCCCAACGGCTGCCGACCCGCCCGGCCGACATGCCGATGCCGATGCCCTCGCCTCGACGTGGTGCCGATGCCGCCGAGGTGGCCGAGGCCCGCGAGCGCTATGCCGAGCGCTTCGCCGACTACCAGGCCAAACTCGCCCGACGCACGCATGAGCGGGTCGAGCGGTCACGCGCCGAGTCGGTGGCAAACACGGCCCAGGCGGCCGACCTCCGTCGACGCTTCCGATGACGCTGCGGTCGTCGGCCGGGCCGAGACCCGAGGCTGCGCCGGACGGACGTCGGCCCAGGGTCCATTTCACTGCCGAGGACGGCTGGATCAACGACCCGTACGGGGTCAGCTGGGTCGGCGACCGCTATCACCTCTTCTACCAAGCCCTCCCCGGCCGCGTCACCTGGGCGCCGAACTGCGGCTGGGGGCACGCGGAGTCGGTTGACCTCGTTCACTGGACCGAGGTACCACCTGCACTCGAACCGCAAGCGTTCGAGCGGGGTTGCTGGTCGGGCAGCGTCGTCCTGGACGACGGGGATCAACCGGTGCTGTTCTACACGCGCATCACGGGCGATGACTGGAGCGTCGGCAGTGTCGCCCGTGCCGTCGGTTCCGCCGACCTTCGGACCTGGACGACCAGCCGCGACGACTGTGTCATCCCTGGGCCACCGGCCGAGCTGGCAGTGCACACCTTCCGCGACCCGTTCGTGTTCCGGCACGGCGCCGAGTGGGTGATGCTCGTCGGTGCCGGCCTGGCCGACGGAGGCGGCGTCGTGCAGTACCGGTCCGCTGATCTGCGCTCCTGGGCCTGTGACGGGCTGCTGTGCTCCCGGCCCAACAACCCCGACGACGAGGTCTGGACCGGCGCGATGTGGGAGTGCCCCCAGCTCTTCCCGTTCGGCGACGGGTGGGTCCTGCTGATCTCGGTGTGGGACCACGATGTGCTGCACTATGTCGCGGCCGCGACGGGCGACTACGACGGACGCCGGTTCGTCCCGCAGTCCTGGCAGCGACTCACCTACGGCGCGTGCGCGTATGCGATGAGCGCATTCCTCGACCGGGACGGCCGGCGCTGCACGCTGTCCTGGCTACGTGAAGAGCCGCAGAACAATCCGACGCTGGTCGGTAGGGCGGGTGCCCACTCTGTCGCTGCCGTCCTCGCGGGCACCGATGCCGGGTTGCTCGCCCTCTCGCCGCATCCGGACCTCACCTCCTCGGCCAGGCCCCGCGACCTGTCGGCTGCGCTTGAGAGGGACAGCCGAGTCGACTGCGGCTCGGACGCCGTCGAACTGTCCTTCAGGCCCGTTCCCGGACTGCGACTGAGCATCGTCGATCGCGGCGCGGAACGCGCCGTGCTGGACTTCACCGCAACCGGCGAGCTGCAGATCACCCGTCCAGGATTCGATGTCGGTCGGGTTCCGGTGTCAGCGCAGTCCGACCTCGACCTCGTTCTCGACGCCGACCTGCTCGAAGTGTTCGGCGCCGCGGGCTACGGCGCGTTCCGCATCCGACCGGCGAGCGATCCATCAGACACCGCGATCGACGTGTCGGCCCCGCACCCGAAGTTGGCCGTACGACGGCGGCTCGTGTAGCCGTACCGACTCGAACGCGTCACAATCACAGCGTGTCCGCATCGCGCCGACTGCTGTCAGCGATGAACGCGCGGGATGCCGAGGCGTTTGCCGCCTGCGTGGCCCGCGACTACGACAGCACGCAACCGGCGCACCCGGCTCGCGCCTTCCGCGGCCGGAACCAGGTTCTGGAGAACTGGATCGCCGTCTTCGCCGGCGTCCCGGACTTCTCGGCCGAGCTGCTCACCTACGCGGTTCGCGACGACGTCGAGTTCGCGGAATGGCACTGGCACGGGACGCATCTGGACGGTTCGGCCTTCGAGATGCGCGGCACCACTGTGTTCGGAGTGCGCGACGACCTCGTGCAGTGGGGGCGGCTGTACATGGAGCCGGTGGACGTCGACGGGGACGACATTCAGGCGATGGTCCGCGATACGTACAAGCCTCCGGACTGAAAGGGAGCAATCCGGCGGTTTAGAGAGTCACGGCGCGGGCGGCGGAGAAGTCCGCCCCGCCGAGCAGGGTGGCCAACACCTCATCCGGCACGCTCGCGTCGGCCGTGATGATCATGACCGCCTCGCCGTCGTTGCCGCTCGCGCGACCGGGGCGGCGGCCGACCGCCGCGGACACGACGTTCACGCCGGCGTCACCGAGCGCGGTTCCGACCCGGCCGAGCATCCCGGGCTGGTCGCGGTAGCGGAAGACCGCGAGATGCCCTTCGAGCTGCACGTTGAACCGGGATCCCCAGGCCTCCAGCAGGTGCGGACGGTTGCGCCGTCCGAGCACCGTCCCGACGACGCGCGTGGTCCGCTCTCCGCTGCGCAGCTGGACGCGCACCAGGTCGGTGAAGTCGTGCGCCTTCGGGCTGCTCTTCTCGGCGATCGCGATGCCGCGTTCGTGCGCGAGCGTGACAGCGTTGACGTCGTGGACGTCTTCTTCCGTGTGGCCGGCCAGCAGACCCTTGACGATCTGGATGGTCAGCAGTCGCGTGTCCCGCTCGGCGATCCGGCCGAGGTACTCGACGTCGACACCATCGATTGACGTCCCCGGCCCCAGAGCGGCAACGATCGCCCCGAGCATCGCGCAGAGCTGCAGGAACGGCCCCACCGCTTCGAGATCGTCGGCCGCGATCGCGGGCAGGTTGACCGCGCTGGTCACCGCGCCGCCGGTAAGCGCCGCGACGACCTGCTCGGCCGCCTGGTAGCCGGCCCGGTCGGTCGCCTCGGTCGTGGACGCCCCCAGGTGCGGCGTGACGATCACGTTCGGGTAGCGGAAGAGCGGGTGATCGGTGACCGGCTCGGTGCGGAAGACGTCCAGGGCGGCCCCGGCGACCTTCCCGGAGTCGAGCGCGGCCTGCAGGTCGTCGTCGACGATCAACGGTCCGCGCGCGACGTTGAGGATGCGCACGCCGTCCTTCATCTTCGCGAACGCATCGGCGTTCAGCCAACCCTCGGTCTCCTTGTTCTTCGGCAGGTGCACCGTGATGAAGTCCGCGGCGGCGTAGATGTCGTCGGGCGTCGCCGCCCGCTCGACGCCCAGCTCGGCGAACCGCTCCTCGGCGAGATACACGTCGAACGCGATGACGCGCATGCCGAAGCCGCGCGCGCGATGGGCGACCAACTGGCCGATGCGGCCGAAGCCGATGATGCCCAGCGTCTTCTCGTGCAGTTCGACGCCGGTGAACTTCGCCCGGTCCCACGCTCCGCCGGTCAGCGAGGCATGCGCCTGCGGAACGTTGCGGGCCAACGCGAGCAGCAACGCCATCGTGTGCTCGGCCGCGGTGATGACGTTGGACTGCGGCGCGTTGGCGACCACGACGCCACGCCGGGTCGCCGCATCGACGTCCACGTTGTCGACTCCGACGCCGGCGCGGCCGACGACGCGCAGCCGGTCGGCCTTGGCCAGCAGGTTGGCGTCCACCTGTGTGGACGAGCGGATCAGGATGCCGTCGAAGTCGGGGATGCGTCGCTCGAGCTCGGCGCGCTCCCACCCGGCGCCGATTTCGACCTCCAGTCCGGCGCCGCGCAGCAGCTCGATGCCGGACTGGCCGATCTTCTCCGCAACGAGGACCTTCACCTGCCGCTCGCCACGATCCAGTCGATGCACGCGGTCAGGGCCCGGACGTCGTCAGGCTCGATGGCGGGGAACATGCCGACGCGCAGCTGGTTTCGACCCAGCTTGCGGTAGGGCTCGACGTCGACGATCCCGTTGGCCCGCAGCGTCTTGGCGACCGCCGCGGCGTCCACCGCCTCGGCGAAATCGATCGTCCCCACGACGAGCGACCGCTTCGCCGGATCGCCGACGAACGGCGTCGCGAAGTCGGACTTCTCGGCCCAGTCGTACAAGTGCTCCGACGATGCCCTAGTCCGCGAAACGCAGAAGTCCAGCCCGCCGCCGGCGAGCATCCATTCGATCTGGTCGAGCAGCAGCAAGAGGGTCGCGAGCGCCGGCGTGTTGTACGTCTGGTTCTGACGCGAGTTGTCGAGTGCTGTCGACAGGGCAAGCGACGCAGGCGTCCACCGGTCACTCGCGCCGTCCAGTTCCGCGATCCGCTGGATGGCCGCCGGGCTGACGACGGCGAGCCAGAGGCCGCCGTCGGAGCCGAACGACTTCTGCGGCGCGAAGTAGTACGCGTCGGCCTGGCTCACGTCGACCGGCAAACCGCCCGCGCCTGACGTGGCATCGATGAGGACGAGGGCATGGCCGGAGTCGGCCGGCCGGCGGACGTCGGACATCACGCCGGTTGAGGTCTCGTTGTGCGCCCAGGAGATGACGTCGACGTCGGGATCGCTGACCGGATCGGGCGCGTCCCCAGGCTCTGACGACACCACGAGCGGGTCGTCGAGGAACGGCGCGCCCTTGGTCACCGTCGCGAACTTCTGCGAGAACTCGCCGCAGACCAGGTGGAGCGCGCGCCGTCGTATGAGGCCGCATGCCGCGGCGTCCCAGAAGGCGGTGGACCCACCGTTGCCGAGGATCACCTCGTAGCCGGCGGGAAGCGAGAAGAGCTCGCTCAGCCCCTGACGCACGCGCTTGACGACATCCTTGACCGGCGCCTGCCGATGCGAGGTGCCCATCAGCTCGTGCTCCTCGGCCAGGCGGGCGAGGGCCTCAGGCCGTACCTTCGACGGTCCGCAGCCGAACCGCCCGTCGGACGGCTTGAGGTCAGCAGGGATCTTCAGGTCGGTTTCGGGAACTGTCACGAGGCGCTCTCTTGTCGGCCGGATCGGCGCGGCAACCGTCAGGTACCGGTCCGAGTGATGCTAGACGACAGGCCCTCCGGGCGGAGAGCGGTTTCGGCGTACGCTCCGTCTGGTGGAGCGCGGTGACGGACCGGGTCGAGTGGACATCGACCGGCGCCGTCCATGACAACCACCTCGGATTCTGTCGCCGCTTCTCTCGAGCGCGCTCGGCGCGATTTCGTCGCGAACAACCCGGCGAGCCTTGCTGCTCATGAGGCGGCCGTGCGGGTGATGCCCGGAGGCAACACTCGCACGACGCTGTTCTATCCGCCCTTTCCGCTGGTCATGCGCAGCGGCTCCGGCTGCATGTTGACCGATCTGGACGGCCACGTGTACGTCGATCTGCTCGGGGAGTACACCGCCGGCCTGTACGGCCACAACAACCCGATCATCCGCGCCGCCGTCGACGCGGCGCTCGACAGCGGCTGGAACCTCAGCGCGCAGGGGGTCACCGAAGCCCGGCTCGCCGGTCTGTTGTGCGAGCGGTTTCCGTCGCTCGATCTCGTCCGGTTCACCAACTCCGGCACCGAGTCCAACCTGTTGGCTTTGGCGACGGCACGAGCGCATACCGGTCGGAGCAAGGTGCTGGTGTTCGACGGCGCGTATCACGGCTCGATCCTGTCGTTCGGCGGCGGCGGGATTGCGATCAACGCGCCGCATGAGTGGGTCGTCGGGACCTACAACGACACGCCGGGCACGCAAGCCCTGATCCGCGAGCACGGAGCCGAGCTGGCTGCGGTGTTGGTCGAACCGATGCTGGGTAGTGGTGGCTGCGTGCCGGCCGATCGTGGATTCCTCTCGATGCTGCGAGATCGCACCACAGACGTCGGAGCCGTCCTGATCTTCGACGAGGTGATGACCTCGCGCATGTCCGACGGTGGGATGCAGAAAAGGCTCGGTATCACGCCGGACCTGACCACCCTGGGCAAGTACCTCGGCGGGGGGATGACGTTCGGTGCGTTCGGCGGACGGTCAGACCTCATGGCGATGTACGACCCGCGCCGCGAAGCGGCCGTGCCGCACAGCGGCACGTTCAACAACAACGTGCTGAGCATGGCGGCCGGGTACGCCGGCCTCAGCCGCATCTTCGGTTCTGCCACCAGCGAGGCACTGTTCGACCGGGGCGAGTCGCTGCGCCGCCGGCTCAACGAGCTGTGTGTCGACCATCGCCGCGCCATGCAGTGGACGGGGCTGGGCAGCCTCATGACGGTTCACTTCCAGGTGGAGCCGATCACGGCAGCGAAGGACATCCGCCCGCAGGCGGATCTGCGGGAGCTCTTCCACCTGGACATGCTCGCCCGCGGTTTCCACCTCGCCCGACGCGGCATGATCGCCCTGAGCCTGGAGATCGGCGACGCGGAATGCGACGCGTTCATTGCCGCGGTCGCAGACTTCCTCGCCGAAGGAGACCTCGCGAGCCTGCCGAGTTCCTGACCGGGAGCGTCCCACTACGCTAGGAGGGACCGACCCAGATCGGCTGATGACGAAAGTCGGTGAAGGCAGTGGTAGCGCGGCCGCGAATCACAACTCCAGCGCACAAGTACGGCCCGACAGCGGACTACGGACCGTGCGAGGTGGACGGGTGCCCGGCAAATGCGCGGGCGACCTGCGAAGTGTGTGGTGGGGAGTACTGCCTCGGCCACCAGAGTCACGAGCGGCACGCGCCGAACGCCGAGGGCTGACCCGCACCCCGTGCCGGTGCCCTGGGTCTGACCTTCGCCCAGCCGAGAAACCGCTCAGCCGGTCCACGGAACCGGATCGACCACGGCGTAGCGGCGGCCCAGGTCGGCCGTGGTCAGCACCGTGCCGCTCACCGCACCGCGCGCCGGGTCGGCGGCCAGGGCGGCGACACAGCGGCCGACGAAGTGCGGTGATTCCGAACCGGTCATGTCGAAGTGCTCGCTGACCTTCGCCACGCCCTCGGTGGCAACGAGCCCCGGCCAGAGTGAGAACGCGCTACCGCCGTGTTCGCGCAGGTCGTGCGCCATGCACGCCGCCATCCGGTCTGACGCCGCCTTCGCCACCGAGTACGCCGCGCCGAGGTCGTCGCGCTGGGCCGCCTCGGACGACACGTGCACGATGACCGCTCCGGGAGTGCGGATCATCAGCGGAGCGGCGAGGACGGACGTGACGTACTGCGCGCGGGCGCCCCGGTCGACCATCGCCGTCCACCGGGACAGCGGGGTTGTCCAGAAGCTGCGCTCGGACAGGAAGTCGGTGCCGTCGTGGAAGTGCTCGTAACCGGGCCAGGCCGAGTTCACGAGGATGTCGAGTCGTCCGTGGTCACGCTCGATCTGCGCGACGACGCTGCGCGTGTCGGCCTCGTCGCTGCTGTCGCACCGCACCGCCACCGCCGCGCCGCCGAGCGCTTCGACCTCGGCGGCGGTGTCGCGCAGCGTGCCGCCGAGCAGGCTGGTGTGGTCGGCGTCGAGGCTGCGCGCGGACAGGTAGACGATCGCGCCGGCCTCGCCCAACCCGAGGGCGATTCCCTTTCCGACGCCTCGGCTCGCGCCCGTCACCCAGGCGACTCTGTTCGCGAGTGGACCCATCGCACCCCTCCCTGCGCCGCCGTCGCCGCAGCATCGCACCTACCACCGACGGCGGTTCGACAACGGGGTGCCTCCTCTCAGGAGCGGACCAGGCGCGCGATCGCGTCGGCGGCCTCTCTCACCTTCGCGTCGGCCTCGGGTCCACCTGCGCGTGCCGCGTCGACCACGCAGGTCGCCATGTGCTCTTCGAGCAGTCCGAGCGCCACCGACTGCAATGCCTTGGTCGCTGCGCTGACCTGGGTGAGGACGTCGATGCAGTACTTGTCCTCGTCGACCATCTTCGCGATACCGCGCACCTGGCCCTCGATCCGCCGCAGTCGCTTCAGGTAGTCGTCCTTGTTGGCTGTGTAGCCGTGCACGGGCACCTCCTCGAACGTCCGCTCCACCATACCCCCTTGGGGTACTTGACGCGGTTGCTCGACCGGCTCAGCTGACCGCCGGGCTCGGCTGGGCCGTCACGTCCGATGTCGTCGGCGCGGTGTCGTCCCGGCGAACGGCGAGCATGATGCCGGCGACCAGGATCCACAGCGGCGCAACGAAGAACCCGATGAACCCGCCCGGACCGGCCAGCGACACCACACCCACAACGAGCGCGATCCAGCCCAACCATGCGGGCATGACCCGGGATGCGAGCACGGTCAAGCCGGCACCGATCAAGAAGATGGCGATGCCACCGATGAACGGGATCCAGTCGGCGCTGGCCAGGACGTTGGCGCCCTGCGCGACGTCGGACTGATTGTTGTCGGACGCACTGAGCAAGGCGAGATCGAGCAGCGAACCGACCAACATGCCTGCGGCCCACAGAACCGCGCCGGCGAGCATCACGGTTGCCCCCACTTCGCTCTCACCGTGTCGTCGCGCGCGGGTACGGACGCTGCTGGCGAACAGGAGCAGCAAGGCGACGACCAGCGGAGTAGCGAAGACGGAGATCATGCCCCTCCCTTGATGGGCATTGAAGTACTTCATGACCTCGGCGCCCGACGCCTTCTCGCCCGGCCCGTCGCTTTCGAGCACAACTGTGGCCACCAGGAACAGCAGGGCGAACAGTGGGCCCGTCCAGATAAGCCAACGCGACGACCGGTTCTCGTTCATCAGGATCTCCTCGATGCTGGTGCCGACCGCGGATCAGCGGGCCAGTTCAGCCTGCGTCCGGTCTGCATCCGGGCAAAGGGTGGGAGCAGGTGAACGAGGGTGGGCTAGCACCCCGGCCATGCCTTGACAACCACCCTCGGCCGATATACAACTGGCTTGTTGATAAAGAGATAGGTTGATTACAGATGGTTGACGTGGACGAGCGACTCGACCGGGCCTTCAGCGCGCTGGGGGATCCGATCCGCAGGCGGCTGATCGCGCGCCTGTCCCGGGGGCCGGCCACGGTCAACGAGCTCGCCGAACCGTTCTCGATCACGCTGCAGGCGATCTCGCGGCACGTCCAGGTGCTCGAGGCGGCGGGGTTGATCACCCGCAGCCGCAACGGCCAACAGCGGCCGTGCCACCTGAACGCCGCGGCCCTCGAGGAGCTCACCAGCTGGATCGACCGCTACCGGCTCGACACCGAGCGGCAGTACCGCCGCCTCGACACCGTTATCGACTCACTGAAGGAGCAGAAATGAACGCCACCGCGAACCCCACCACCATCACCGCCCCGCCGTCGACCCCGTACCTGGAGGTGGTGCGTGAGTTCGACGCCCCGCCACCGCTGGTGTTCCGGGCGGCCACTGAGCCCGAGTTCGTCACCCAGTGGCTGGGCCCTCGGAGCCGACGGATGCGCATCGAGACCTGGGACGCGCGCTCCGGTGGCTCGTACCGCTATTTCCACGCGAACGATGAGAACGAGGTCGGCTTTCGCGGCGTGTTCCACACCGTCACGCCGAACGTGCGCATCATCCAGACCTTCGAGTTCGACGGTGCGCCGAACGAGGTCACGCTCGACAGCTACACATTCGAGGACCTGGGCGGGCGCACGCGGCTGCACCTGCGCTCGGTGTTCCCGTCGGTCGAGGCGCGCGACATGGCGCTGTCGACCGGCATGACCGACGGGATCAACGAATCGATGGACCGGCTGCAGGAACTGCTCGACCAGTCCTGACGCGTCGCTCAGTCGATGATCCGGACGGAGACCGAGCCGAGCCGATCGAACTCGGCTCGGTACTCCTCCCCCGCCTGCATCGGCACCGCGGCGTGCAGGGCGCCCGTCATGATCACGTGGCCGGGCTCGAGGGCGATACCGTCCGCTCCAAGCGTGTTGGCGAGCCACGCCACCACAGCGAGCGGATTGCCCAGGGCGGCCGCGCCGGCTCCGGTGTCGACCAGCTCCCCGTTGCGCGTGAGCACCATGCCGATCAGCCGGATGTCGATGTCGCCGAGCGGGACGACGGTGTCGGACATGACCATGGCGCCGTTGCTGGCCAGATCAGACACGGTGTCGGCCAGCTTGATCCGCCAGTCGACGAAGCGGGAGTCGACGATCTCCATCGACGCGGCGGCACCGGATACCGCCGCGCGCGCGTCGTCGACAGTGACCCCGGGCCCGCGCATCTCCTCGCCGATGACCAGCACGATCTCCGCCTCGAGCTTCGGCGCGATGAAGCTGCCGACGGAGATCGGATCCCCGTCGCGGAAAACGGTGGAGCCGAGCACCGGGCCGTAGTCGGGTTGGTCGACGCCGAGCATCCGCTGCATCGGTTTGGAGGTGAGGCCCGCCTTGTAGCCGATGATCCGATCTCCGTCGGCGAGGATCAGGCGCACCAGCTCGGACTGCACCGCGTACCCGTCGGCCATGCCGAGGCCCGGGTCCTCGTCGGTGAACGGCGCGATGGCGATCCGGCTACGCCGCGCGTCGTACAGCGCCTGGGCCTTTCCGGCGATATCGGTAATCGGCACCCCGCCCCCTCTCGTGGTAGAACACGTTACAGTTTTGCCGGACGATAGGGAACATCCTCGCGGGTTGGAGATCTGATGGGTAGGTCGAACGGCAAGGCCGTCGCGGCGATCATCGGGCCGGGGAACATCGGCACCGATCTGCTGGCCAAGTTGCGGCGCAGCGACGTCATCGAGGTGGGCTACGTCGTCGGCGTCGTCGAATCCGATGGCCTCAAACGCGCCCGCGACCTCGGCATCCCGGCCTCGGCCGACGGCCTGGACTGGCTGCTCGCCCAGGACCGGCTGCCCGATCTCGTCTTCGACGCGACGTCGGCGAAGGCGCACCGGGCCGCGGCGCCGCGACTGGCCGAGGCCGGCATCGTCGCGATCGATCTCACGCCCGCGGCCATGGGTCCGATGGTCTGCCCACCCGTCAACTTCGGCGACCACGCCCGCGCCGAGAACGTCAACATGATCAGCTGTGGGGCGCAGGCGACCGTGCCCATCGTCCACGCGGTGTCCTCGGTCGTCGACGTGCCCTACGCAGAGATCGTCGCTTCGGTCGCGTCGAAGTCGGCCGGACCAGGAACCCGGGCCAACATCGACGAGTTCACCCACACCACATCGCGCGCGGTGCGGGAACTCGGCGGCACGCCGAAAGGCAAGGCGATCATCGTCCTCAACCCGGTCGAGCCGCCGATGATCATGCGCGACACGATCTTCTGCGCCATCCCGGCCGACGCCGATCAGCACGCCATCAACGACTCGGTGGAGCGCCGGGTGAAGGAAGTGCAGCAATACGTCCCGGGGTACACGCTGCGGGCGGCGCCGCAATACGACCCACCGCGCGACGCATGGGACGGCAACGGTCGGGTGGCCGTCTTCCTCGAGGTCCGTGGCGCCGGCGACTACCTGCCCGAGTACGCCGGCAACCTCGACATCATGACCGCCGCGGCCGCGCGCGTCGGTGAACTGATGGCAAGCGAGAGGCTGGCCTCATGACCGGAACCCAGCGTCCCGTACGGATCACCGATACCACGCTGCGCGACGGCAGCCACGCGATGTCGCACCAGTTCACCGAGGAGCAGGTGCGCGCGACCGTGCACGCGCTCGACGGCGCCGGCGTGGAGGTCATCGAGTGCAGCCACGGCGACGGCATCGGTGGCTCGTCGTTCAACTACGGGTTCTCGCGCACCGACGAGATGACGCTCATCCGCGCCGCCTACGAGGAGGCGAAGCAGGCCAAGATCGCAATCCTGCTCGTCCCCGGAATCGGGACGATGGACGACCTGCGCAATGCCCGTGAAGCCGGCGCGTCGGTGGCGCGCATCGCGACGCACTGCACGGAGGCCGATGTCTCGGTGCAGCACTTCGGGCTGGCCCGGTCGCTGGGCATGGAGACCGTCGGGTTCCTGATGATGAGCCACCGGACCTCCCCGGAGGAGCTGGCCCGGCAGGCGCGGTTCATGGTCGACGCCGGGGCCGAGTGCGTGTACGCGGTCGACTCGGCCGGTGCGCTGGTCCTCGACGAGGCGAAGCAGCGGATCGCCGCGCTCTACACCGAGATCGGCACGGAGGCCCAGGTCGGTTTCCACGGCCACCAGAACCTGTCGCTCGGCGTCGCGAACTCGGTGCTGGCCTTCCAGAACGGCGCGCGCCAGATCGACGGGTCCCTGTGCGCGCTCGGCGCCGGGGCGGGCAACTCCCCCACCGAGGTGCTGGCCGCGACGTTCGACCACCTCGGTGTCGAGACCGGCGTCGATGTGGGCGGCGTCCTCGATGCGGCTGAGGAGGTCGTCCGACCGTATCTGCCGCGCTGGCCGAAGGCCGACCGTACGGCCATCGTGCAGGGCTGGGCCGGCGTCTACTCGAGCTTCCTGCTCCATGCCGAGCATGCAGCTGAGCGCTACGGCGTCGCCGCGCACGAGATCCTGCAACGCGCCGGCGAGAAGGGCTACGTCGGCGGCCAGGAGGACATGCTCATCGACATCGCGCTGCAGCTGGCGCAGGAACGCGACCTGGCGGCGACCGGCGCCCGCTGACTCACTCGCGCCGGAGCCGTCCACGCCGCCGCCCCGCCGAGCAGTGAGTATCCGGCGGTGCATACTCGCGACGTGGCGCGCAGGGTCACCAGCCGGACACTCATCGGGCGCACCGCCCAGATCGAGGCTCTGCAAGCTGCCCTGGACGCCGCGACCGCCGGCGAGTCCCGCATCGTGCTCGTCTCTGGCGACGCCGGCATCGGCAAGACCCGACTCGTGGCCGAGGCGATCGACCGGGCGCGGGCACAGGGTCTCCGGACCGTCGTCGGCGGCTGCGTCCAGCTCGGCGAGGTGTCCATCGCCTTCGCCCCACTGGTCGAGGCCCTGCGCGACCTGCACAACCAGCTCGGCGACGCCGAACTCGACGAGATCCTCGGCGCTGGCCGACCGCAACTGCGCGCCCTGCTCACCGGTGATGAGGGTGCCCGGGTCGCGAGCGGTGGCCTGTTCGAGCACCTCCTCGGTGCGCTGACCCGGCTCGGCGCCCGCGGCCCGGTCCTGCTCGTCTTCGAGGACCTGCACTGGGCCGACGCGTCCACCCGCGACCTCGTCGCCTACCTGGGGCGCAACCTGCGCGACGCCGGCATCACCCTCGTCCTCACGCTGCGCAACGACGAACTGCACCGCCGGCATCCGTTGCGCCCCGTGCTGGCCGGCCTCGAGCGCAACGAACGGGTCGAGCGCATCGACATCGGCGGGTTGGGATCGGCCGACATCGCTGCGCTGCTCCGGGAGATCGACGCCGGCGACCTCGACGAGCGGCAGGTCGACGACCTCGTCGCGCGCAGCGGCGGCAACCCGTTCTACGTAGAGGAACTCGTGGCGGCCGGACGCCTCGCCGGGGGTGTGCCGGACACGCTGGCCGAGGTGATCCTCGCCCGCGTCGAGCTCCTGTCCGAGGATGCCAGGAGGTTGCTGCGCGCCGCGGCGGTCATCGACGACCACGTCGACGACGAACTGCTGGCCGCGGTCACCGGCGCCGCCCTGGACACCGTCACGGCCGCCCTTCGCGAGGCGGTTCTGGAACAGGTGCTCGTGCTCGACGCCGGCACCTGCCGGTTCCGGCACGCCCTCGTGCGCGAGGCGCTCTACGACGACCTCCTGCCCGGCGAACGCACCCGGCTGCACGTCGCGACCGCGGGCGTACTCGAAGGCGCCGATCAGCTGCCCCCGCATACCCGGTGGGCCATGGTGGCCTACCACTGGGACGCCGCACGGGACGCGCGGAAGGCGTACTACGCCTCCGTTCGGGCCGGGCTGGAGGCGGAGAAGGTGTACGCGCTCGCCGACGCCGCCGAGCAGTACGAGCGCGCGCTCGGTCTGAGGGACCAGGTCGAGGGCGCGGAGGCGCTGGCCGGGATGTCCGCGGCCGACCTGCTCCTGCGGGCCGCCGACGCGGTGCAGGCGAGCGTGCGGAACAACCGCGCGGTCGTGCTGGCCGAGGCGGCGCTACGCCAACTCGGCGAGGACGCGCCGCCGGAGAAGCGCGCGCTCGTCTACGAGCGGATGGGCCGCACCAACTGGACCCAGCACCACGGCGCGGCCTCCATCGCCGCCTACGAGCAGGCCAGCGCCCTTGTGGTCGACCGTCCGGCGTCCCGCGACAAGGCGTTCGTGCTCTCGGCCCGCGGGCAGAGCCTGATGGTGCGTGCCCTGTACCGCGAGGCCCTACCCGTGCTGCGGCAGGCGATCGAGGTGGCGGTCGAGACCGGCGCCATCGAGGTCGAAGGCCACGCCCGCTGCAGCTACGGGCCCTGCCTGTTCAGCGTCGGGCGGGTGGACGAGGGATTCGCCGAGGCGGACCGCGCACTCGCGCTCAGCCTGGCGGCCGGTTCGGCCGAAGACGCGGCGCGGACGTACACGAACATCGCCCACTGCTGCTACCAGGGCGGCCGGCACGAGCAGGCCCGCACGCTCGGCCGCGAGGCGCTCGACTACGTCAGCCAGGTCGGCCATGCGCGCCACTACGGCGAGGCGATCGCCGGCAACGTCATTGCCGCGTTGCACTGCGCCGGTCGATGGCCCGAAGCCGAGGCGATCCACGACGACCCGCGGATCCCGAATGGCGACCCGTACCAGGAGCTGCGGTGGCTTCCCGTGCTGATCGAGTCCGGCCGCATCGACGAAGCCCGGCTAGCTGTGCGGGCGGCACTCGAAGGCACGGCCGAGGCCGACGACGTCCAGTTCGCCGGACTCGCCTCCCTGATGGCGGCCCGCCTGTGCCTCCTCGACGCCAAGTGGGACGAGGGACGGCGCTACGTCGCGGACGCGCTGACCCTCATCGAACGGACGGACGACCACTTCTACCGGGCGATGGCCTTCGCGCTCGGGCTGCGCCTGGAGGCGGCGCGACGGGAGTCCCACACCAGGCGCTCCGACGCACCCCACCCGGACGACGCGGGCGGGGTGGCCGACGACCTGCACCGGCGGATGCGCGCAGCGGTGGCCGAGTTCGCCGAGCGCGGCGTCGCCCCATTGCCCGAACCGGCCGGCTGGATCGCCACCGGAGAGGCGCTGTACGCGCAATCGGCGGGCCGACCCGACCCGCAGCTGTGGGCCGTGGCCGAGCAGGCCTGGCGCGACGCCGGCCAGCCGCTGGACGAGGCCGCCGCAGCCGCCGCCCGGGCCGACGCATTGATCCGTACCGGAGGCGATCGAGACACCGCCGCCGCACTCGTCCGGACCGCCCTGGACACCGCCGTCCGCCTCGGCGCCCGGCCGCTGGAGGACGAGGTGCGCGGATTGGCCCGCCGCGCCCGACTGAACCTCGCCGCCGGCGCGACCCAGCGGGACGGCACGGCGGCACTCGACATCACACCCCGCGAGCTGGACGTGCTGCGGCTGGTCGCGCGGGGTCGGACCAACCGGCAGATCGGCGAGGCCCTGTTCATCAGCGAGAAGACCGCGAGCGTCCACGTCACCAACCTGCTGCGCAAGCTCGCTGTGGGCTCCCGGGTCGAGGCCGCCACGATCGCTGTTCGGATCGGCCTGGCCGATCCGCCAGAATGACCGACGTGGCAGACGAGACCGAGGCCGTGACCGACGCCGCGCGGGAGTTGTACGCCGTGCCGCCGGACGACTTCATGGGCAAGCGGTCCGAACTCGCCGGGCGCCTCCGCTCGGCGGGTGACGGCACCGGTGCGGCCCGGATCGAGAAGCTCCGCAAACCCACCGTCGCAGCCTGGATCGTCAATGCGTTCGTTCTGGACGACCCGTCGGTGGTCGACGAGCTGACCGATCTCGGCGGGCGACTGCGCGAGGCTCAGGAGGCTCTGGACGCGGCCCGGCTGCGGGACCTGTCCGCCGAGCGCCGAACTCTCGTCGGCCGGCTGACCAGGGATGCATTCCGCCTCGCCGGACGCAGCCAACCGCCGGCCGGTCTGCGGGACGAGGTCACCGGCACCTTCGAGGCCGCCATCGCCGACGAGGATCTGGCCGCGCGCCTCGGCCGCCTGCAACGCGCCGAGCAGTGGTCCGGATTCGGTTTCGCGGCCGCCGGAGCCCCGGAGCTCACCCTCGTCCAGGGCGGCCGGGGCCGCGCTCCGGAGCGGTCCCGCCGGCCCGAGAAGCCGAAGCGGAGCGCCGCCGACAAGCGTCGCCAGGAGCGGGCGCTGGCCGCCGCGAAGAAGGCCTTCGAGGATGCGGACGTGGCCTACGACGAGGCCCGCGGCACCGAGCAGGGGCTGACCCAGGAGATCAAGCGGCTGACCAAGAAGCTCGCGAAGCTGCAGGACCAGCTCGACTCGGCGCGCACGGACATCGAGAACGCTCGCAAGGACGTCAGCGCCACGCGAAGCAGGCGGCGCGAAGCCCGGTCGGCGCTCGACCGGGCCGAGCGCGACGCCGCCGAGTGAGGCACCGTCAGCGCGACGCGGTATCCCGATGGGTCGAGCGGTAGGCGCGCGGACTGAGCCCGAACTCGCGACGGAACGCCCGCGAGAAGTACTCGGCGGACGCGAAGCCGCACTCCATCGCGACCCGCTCCACGTGCCCGGGGCCGCTGCGCGCGGCGAGGATCTCAGCCGCCCGCTCGAGCCGGCGCCGACGGATCCGCGCCGCCGGGCTCTCCGTGCCGTTGAACGCGCGGTACAGCTGCCGCAGCGAGATATTCAGCTGGGCGGCAATCGTGGCCGGAGTGAGGTTCTGGTCGGTCGCCTGCTCGTAGATGATGGCGTCGGTCCGCACCCTGACCTGTTCGGCCTGCGCGAGGTCCGGGCCGGGCCGCCGCACCGCCGTCCGCAGCAGCAGCGCCGCCAGGGCGGCCAGATACCGGTCCACGCCGATCAGGCTCGATGAGGTCCGCAACTCGTCCCCGCCGACGAGCAGGAGCCCCACGGCGGCCCGCAACAACTGCAGCTGGAACGGCGTGAGCTCGTAGGGTTGATCGGTCATCTCGCGGATGACCGACGGCTCCACCCCGATCGCCGCGAGCGGGATGTTCAGCGTGTACAGGTGCGAGTTGGTCGTGAACTGCTCGGCGATCTCGTCGGCCGAGTCGTACACCCGCAGGACGCCCGTGGACAGCCCCACCGGATCGAAGACCGAGCCGCTGCCCTCGACCCGAGCCAGCAGGTGGACTCCGCACTCGAAGGCGGTGCCGACCGTGCTCCGCGCGGGTCGGTACAGCTCGGCGCCGCTCAGCGTCGACGCGGACCAGATACACCGGGTGCCCCGTAGCCGGCCGCCCTTGAAGAAGTACGGCGCCCGACCTGTGCGCAGCGGTGAGATCTGCATACCGAGGGGCCCGGTGGGCAGTCGGCCGGTCCAGGTGTCAGGGTTGTCCGCGGACACATCCAGCCAGGCGACGGCGCCTGGAGCAGGCACGTCACCAGAACCCTCGATCATGTCGAACCTCCACGAGTACTGAGCCCCCCCGCCCGCCGTCATTCCAACGACGGATTCCGCACCCGACCCGCACATGGCGTGACAGAAACGCTAGGCACCAAGTGGCCACGCCGCAACCCAGGGCTCCCACAGCGGGACCTTCCGCCCCGGGTCGCAGGCCATAGATCCCGATAGGATCTGCAACACGTTCTACTGATCGAGCGCAGGAGGAGACCAGCGTGAAGCTCGGCTACCACACCGGCTACTGGTCGGCGGGCCCACCGGATGGCGTCCCGGCCGCGATCGCCCAGTGCGAGCGCCTCGGCTTCGACTCCGTCTGGGCCGCCGAGGCCTACGGGTCGGACTGCCTCACGCCGCTGGCGTGGTGGGGGGCGTCGACCGAGCGGGTCCGGCTGGGCACGAACATCATGCAGATCTCGGCCCGCACGCCCGCCGCCGCTGCGATGGCTGCCATGACGCTGGACCACCTGTCCGGCGGCCGGTTCATCCTCGGGCTCGGAGCATCCGGACCGCAGGTCGTCGAGGGCTGGTACGGCCAGCCGTACCCCAAGCCGCTCGCCCGCACTCGCGAGTACATCGAGGTCATCCGCAAGATCCTGGCGCGCGATGTGCCGGTCACCCACGACGGCGAGTTCTACCCGCTGCCCCGTCCCGGCGGATCCGGACTCGGCAAGCCGTTGAAGTCCACCGTCCACCCGCTGCGCAGCGACATCCCGATCATGCTCGGCGCCGAAGGTCCGAAGAACGTGGCGCTCTCCGCCGAGATCGCCGACGGCTGGCTGCCGATGTTCTTCTCGCCCAGGATGGACGACTTCTACCGAAAGGCGCTGGCCGAAGGCTTCGCTCGCCCCGGCGCGCGGCACAGCGCCGCGGACTTCGAGGTTCCGGCCTTCGTGCCGATGGTCGTGCACGACGACGTCGAGGAGGCGGCGAATCTCGTGCGTCCGTCCATCGCCCTCTACATCGGCGGCATGGGCGCGAAGTCGATGAATTTCCACGCCAACCACTTCGCCCGGCTCGGGTACGAGGCCGAGGTCGCCAAGATCCAGGAGCTGTTCCTGGACGGCCGCAGGCTCGAGGCGATGGGGGCGGTGCCGACCCGGCTGGTCGAGGACATCGCCCTCGTCGGGCCCGCGGCCAAGATCCGCGACGAACTCGACCTCTGGCGCCCGACGGTCATCACCAGCTTGATCGTCCAGGCGCCGCCGGAGCAGATCGGCGTCGTGGCCGACATCCTGTCCTGAAGTCAGGGCAGGTCAGGGCCCGGTCAGGGCCCGGTCAGGGCCCGGTCAGGGCCCGGAGCTGGCCGGCGTCGCTACGCTCGCCGACACGACCGACGCACTCGGCGACGGTGAACACGATGGCCCGGACGGGTCGCCCGGCGTCGGTGTGTCGGTACCGGGCGTGGACGAGCTGGACGCGGCCGGATCGCACGACGGCGTGGACGACGACGACGGCGCCGGCGACGTGACAGTCGACGAGCCGCTGGTCGACGAGCCGCTGGTCGACGGCTTGCTGGTGGATGTCCGTGGCACCGGGGTCTTGCTGGTCGACGCGGCCGACGACGCCGGCGGTTGCGCGGTGGGTGCGCCCCGCGGCTTGCCCGGGTCGACCGGGGGCAGGGTCGGGGCCGGATGATCGTGCCGCGCCCCGGTCGTGGGCAGCACCGGGACGGTCACGCCCACGCCGCTCGCGTACACCTTCTCGAGGCTCATGACCATGTCGACGTAGTCGTACGAGTGGTTGTAGCTCAGAATCGCCTGAACCTGGCCGGATGTGGTCCTGAGGTCGCGTCCCGCGGCGCAGAGGTAATCGGCCGCGGCCGCGGCCGCGTCGAAGACGTTGAAGGGGTCGCGCGCGCCGTCGTGGTTGGCGTCCACACCCCACGCGGCCCAGGTGGACGGGATGAACTGCATCGGACCGACCGCGCGGTCATAGACGGCGTCGCCGTCCAGGCGACCGGCGTCGGTGTCGCGGATGACCGCCGTGCCGTTGCCGTTGAGCGGGATACCGATGACCGGCGGGGTGGATACGCCGTCGGTGTGCAGGACCGCCCCGGCGAACCGGCCATGGTTGGACTCGACCCGGCCGATGGCGGCGAGCAGTGGCCAGCTCAGCCCGCAGGTCGGGCGGCTGGCCGCTTCGAGACTGGCGGCGTTCTTGTACGCAGCCAACGCTGTACTCGGGATCCCGCTCCCGGCGAGTCCCGATGCGGCGGCGTCGGCCGCGCTCGGGGCGCCCGGGCGAGTAGCCGCTGCTCCGGAGCCGCGCATCGCGGCGATGTCGACAGCGCTCAGCCCGCTGGAGCCGCCGGTCCCGGCCTGCTCGATCGGGCCGGCCGCGGCCCCGGCGGCCTGTGCCGCTGCGGGTGCCGGCCGAGCCCCGACCTGCGGCGATCCCGCGGTCACGGTTGCGCAACCGGCGACGGCCAGGCCCACGAAACCGGCGAGGCCCACCGCGGCGGTCAACATCCGGCTCGGCGCGAGCAGGGAGGGTCGCGCGTGCTGGGGTCGGCGTCGGGCCGAGCTGCGCGAAAAGGCCTTCATAGATCGTCCAGTCGTCAGGTGCCGCCGCCCGGCTTCCGCGTCATTGCTTGCGCGGCGGTCGGCCGGTCCACCCTAGGTCGCGGTTCCGGCTACGTCCACGTGTAGTCCGCGCGCGTGCCCAACTGGGCAGGGGATCAACGGTCAGCCGAGGTCGCGAAGGGGCTGCGGGTGCATGCGCCGCAGCCGCGCGTCCGTCAGCCGCGCCTTGTACAGCACGCCCATCCGCTGAGCCCACTCGCGACGGTAGGCGAGCAGGTGACCCGCCGACGGATTGGTGCCGGCGCCGCTCAACTCGTAGCCGTTGCGCTGCAGACCCCGCCGGGCGACTCGCTCGAAGAGGCCGATCTCGACCGGCGCCAACGTCCGGCGCCAGGCCTCGATGCGCCCGGTGTCCAGTCCGCCCTTCGTCCGGGCGTGCCAGCTCTTCCGGGCGGGAACGATGTCCTGCGCGGCGGTCGAGTAGTCGAGCATGGCGGCGTCGAAGTCCTCGCCGAGGTACCGGCAGAGTCGACCGAGTTGGTCACTGGGATCGGCGAGCAGGTCCTCGTACCGCAGCCGGTAGTACGAGTCGGTGGGCAGCCGGCGCCCGACCCGCCGAAGCTCGGCGTCGGCCATCGTCCAGCTCGCCATGGCGCCGGTGACCCCCGCCTCCCACCAGGTCACCTTCTTGAGCGAAGCGACACACGAGCGGCCGTCACGGACCAGGTGGACGATCTGTGCCTCGGGGAAGAGCCGCAGGATCACGCCGATGTCGCGCCAGTAGGACGGTCGCTTCTCGCCCCACCGCTCCTTGCCGCGGGTGCGGGCGAACTCCCGCCAGACGGTTCCTGCGGCGGAGCCGACGGTCGGCGGCGCCGCAACGATCTTCTCGATCACGTCTTTGCGATCCAAACGCAGATCGGCGAACTTCGTACCCTTCCCGGTCATTCGCTCGGCGAGCCGGCGCCGGTTCTCGGCGACCGTGAGATCGCCGAAGGCCAACCGTTCGCGGTAGATCGGCCGCAGAAACCTGGTTTCCGGCGGCATGGCGATCCGGGGATGGGCGTGCAGCATGACGCTGAGCAGCGACGTACCGGACCGCGGACAGCCGACGAGGAAGATCGGGCGATTTGTGGGTGCCATTGACGACGTTCTTACCCCACGCGTCTGAGCAAGGACTTGACGGTCAAGTGTCCGCACCGCTAGGAACGGCGGCGGAGCCGTACGAATACAGTTCGGACTCTACGTCTATGGGTTGGAGCAGCATGCAGGGAACGGTCAAGTGGTTCAACGCCGAGAAGGGCTTCGGATTCATCGCCCCCGATGACGGAAGCGCGGACGTGTTCGTCCACTACTCGGAGATCCAGGGAAGCGGCTTCAAGTCGCTCGATGAAGGCCAGCAGGTCGAGTTCGAGGTCGGTCAGGGCCAGAAGGGCCCGCAGGCCCAGAGCGTCCGGGCGGTCTAGAACCAGCACACCGGAGCGGACGGCCAGGAAGCATCCCGGCCGTCCGTTTCGGGCTGCCTTCACGGGTGTCCCGGAGCCCGAGCGTCCCCCGTTGCTGCGTCGCTCGGCGCGCGCTTGACTCGAAGCGTGCCTCCCCGTCGCCGCTCCGGCCCCGCCGCGAAGGATCAGCTCGCGACGTACCGCGCCAAGCGCGACTTCTCCCGCACGTCCGAACCCGCCGGCGCGACGCCGCCGCCGGCTCATGACGCCCGCCGCTTCGTCGTGCAACGGCATCGCGCGCGACGGCTGCACTACGACCTCCGATTCGAGATCGATGGCGTGCTCGTCAGCTGGGCGGTGCCGAAGGGACCCACGCTCGACCCGAACGTCCGGCGCGCGGCCTTCCACGTGGAGGATCACCCGATCGAGTACTTCGACTTCGAAGGCGTCATCCCGACCGGCGAGTACGGCGGCGGCGACGTGATCGTCTGGGACGCCGGCACGTGGGAGCCGCACAAGGCGGGCGACCCGCCCGATCCCGGTCGCGCCGTCGCGAACGGCGAATTGCACGTCGACATGTACGGCGAGAAGCTGCGCGGCCGCTTCGTCCTCGTCCGGACCCGAACGGGCGGGTCGGGCAAGGAGGAGTGGCTGATGTTGCACAAGCACGACGACTTCGCCGTCGACGGGTGGGACGCGGAGGACCACCCGCAGTCGGTCATCACCGGGCGCACCAACGACGAGGTCAAGGCCGATCCGGATCGGATGTGGCGCTCGGACGTGCCGGCGGCGCGCGCATCGCTGTCGTTGAAGCCGACGTCCGTTGGCGCCCCGACCACCGAGGAACTGGCCGAGCTCGACGCGCTGGACCGCGCCGGTGATTGGACGATCTTCGGCCGCGAGCTGCGGGTGACCAACCTCGACAAGGTGTTGTTCGAGGCCCGCAAGGGAGAGCAGCCGGTCACGAAGCGCGATCTGCTGCGGTACTCCGCGCAGATCGCACCGATTCTGTTGCCGTACCTGACCCGGCGCGCATTGAACATGCACCGCTACCCGAACGGGGCGGGCACGAAGGGTTTCTGGCACAAGGAGTTGCCCGACCATGCGCCGGACTGGCTGCCGCGCTGGGACAACCCGGAGGCCGATCCGGGCGAGACCCGTACCTACCTGGTGGTCGACGAGCCGGCCGCGCTGGTGTGGGCCGCGAACTTCGGCGCGCTCGAGTGGCACGCGTGGACATCGATGGTCGACCAGCCGCATCAGCCGACGTACGCGCTGATCGACCTGGATCCCGGCAACACGACGTCGTGGGACGACCTGCTCGTGCTCGCCCGCCTGCACCGCACTGCGTTCCAACACCTGGAGGTGGTGGCCCAGCCCAAGGTCACCGGCCGCCGAGGGATCCAGATCTGGGTGCCGATCGTCCGCGGACCCGACTTCGACGAGACCCGGGCATGGGTGGAGCAGCTGTCCAAGTCGGTCGCGGCCGTCGTGCCCGAGCTCGTGAGCTGGAAATGGCAGGTGCGCGACCGTGGCGGCCTGGCCCGCCTCGACTACACGCAGAACGCGATCAACAAGACGCTGGTGGCGCCGTACAGCCCACGACCCGCCCCGGGCGCACCGGTGTCGGTGCCGATCGAGTGGGCGGAACTGGACGACCCGACGCTGCGCCCGGACCGGTTCACGATCCGCTCGGTACTGCCTCGGATCGAGGAGAAGGGCGACCTGTTCGCGCCCGTACTGGGCACCGACCAGCGACTGCCGCGCCTCACATGAAGGCCGCCGGCGGTTATGAAGAGCCGCCGCGCGGGAACGCCGCGAGCATGACGCTCAACGTCGCCTCGCCGGCGCCCACCACCGCGATCGCCGGGGCGATGCCGGTGCAGCGGCGGTATCTGATGTGCCCGCCGACGTACTTCGCCGTGCGCTACAGCATCAATCCCTGGATGCACCCGGCCGAATCGGTCGACGTCCTTCACGCGATCGCTCAGTGGCAGCAGCTGCATGACACGCTGGTCGGGCTGGGCCACCGGGTCGACGTCATGCCCGCCGACCCGGACCTGCCCGACATGGTGTTCACCGCCAACGGCGGCATCGTCATCGGCGATCGCGGGCTCGTACCGCGCTTCCGGCACGCCGAGCGGGACGGCGAGTCCGCGCACTTCGCGCGCAGCATCAAGGACCTGGGCGTGACCGAGGTCAGGCAGGCCCGCTTCGTCAACGAGGGTGAGGGCGACTTCCTGCTGACCGGCGACCGGATCCTCGCCGGCACCGGCCCGCGTTCCGACCCGCGCGCGGTCGAGGAGGTCGAGGAGTACTTCGGCCGGCCGGTCCTGGCGTTGCAGCTCGTCGATGCCCGCTTCTACCACCTCGATACGGCGCTGGCGCGTCTCGACGAAGAGACCGTCGTCTACTGGCCAGGGGCTTTCGCGCCGACCAGTCAGGACGTGCTGCACGAGCTGTTCCCCGACGCGGTCCTCGCGAGCGAGCAGGAGGCGGCTGCGCTCGCGCTGAACATGGTCAGCGACGGCTCGACGGTGATAATGACGACGGAGTGCGATCCGCTGGCCGACCGCGTCGTCGATCGAGGCTTCGCCGTTCATCGCCTGTCGACCAGCGAGCTGCGCAAGGCCGGGGGCGGCGCCAAGTGCTGCGTCCTCGAACTGCATGCCTGACACCGAACGCCGGGGGCTGAGCCGGCCGTGCCGGGCCGGTTTGCGCGGATAGGGATCGGGGGAAGGAAGAACCGACAACTGCGCCCGACCGGAGGCATCGATGCTGCTGCCCGCCGCACGGGGTCCGCTGACAACGGACCTCGTCGCCGCGCTGCGCGGCGAGGACCCGTCCGCGGTGCCCGCCACGCCGACCGTCGACGTCGATCCGCTGGCCGACGACGATCTGCAGCTCGCGTTGTGGGTGTGCTTCGAGCTGCACTACCGCGGCTTCGACGACGTTGCGGCCGGTTGGGAATGGGAACCGGCGCTCATCTCGCTGCGGCGTGACCTCGAGACATCGATGCTCGACGCGCTGCGCGCGGCGGTGGTCGTCGCGCACGAGCAGACCCCGTTCACCGAGCGGTTGAGCCGCCTCGTCGCCACTGACGACGGACCGCCGTTGGCCCGCTACATCCAGCGGCGCGCAACCCGCGAGCAGTTTGTCGAGTTCGTGATCCACCGGTCCGTCTACCACCTCAAGGAGGCCGATCCGCACACCTGGGGCATCCCCCGGCTGGCCGGGCGATCCAAAGCCGCACTGGTCGAGATCCAGGCCGACGAGTACGGCGGTGGCGACACCCCGCGCATGCACTCCGAGTTGTTCCGCAACACCATGCGCGGCCTCGGCCTGGACGACGCCTACGGTCGCTACGTCGACGCGGTGCCGGCCATCACGCTCGCAAACAGCAACGTGATGTCGCTGTTCGGGCTGCGCCGGGAGCTCCGGGGCGCCCTTGTCGGCCACCTCGCCGCGTTCGAGATGACGTCCTCCGCCCCGAACCGCCGATACAGCCAGGGGCTGCGTCGGCTCGGTGGTGACACGACGACCAGGCGGTTCTACGACGAACACGTGACGGCCGACGCACTGCACGAGCAACTCGCCCTGCATGACCTCTGCGGCAGCCTGGCCGAGGACGAGCCGGGGCTTGCGGAGGACATCCTGTTCGGCGCCGCGGCCGGCCTCTACGTCGGCAACCTCTCCGCCGAGCAGATGCTCGCGTGCTGGCATCGTCATGAGACGTCCCTTCGCGACAGCACGGTCGTGGCCACGAGCCCGATCGCGGACGTCTCCTGAGCGACCGTGCACTACCTCCTGCCGCTCAAGGCGAGCGCGGATGACGACCTGCACGAGCTCGCCGAGTACGTCGCCGGACTGAGCCGCCGGCTACCGGTGATCGTGATCGACGGCTCGGATCCCGAGACCTTCGCGCGGAACGCTGCCCTGTTCAACGGCGTCACCCATACCGCTCCGCGACCTGATCTCCGGTGCGCGAACGGCAAGGTCGCCGGCGTGCTGACCGGGTTCGGACTGGCCGCGTCGGACAAGGTCGTGATCGCCGACGACGACGTTCGCTACGAGTCGGCCGAGCTGGATCGTGTCGAGCTGCTGCTGGACGGGGCGGACGTGGTGATCCCGCAGAACTACTACGCACCGCTGCCGTGGCCGGCTCGGTGGGACACGGCGCGCATCCTCGTTAATCGGGCGCTGCCGTCGGGTGACTACCCAGGAACCTTGGGTGTGCGCCTGACCGACCGGATGCGGCGACTCGGCTACGACGGCGACGTGCTGTTCGAGAATCTCGAGTTGATCCGATCGGTGCTCGCCGACGGTGGCCGGGCGGTCGTCGCCCGCGACGTGTTCGTCCGTCGGCTGCCGCCGGCGACTGATCACTTCCTCGGCCAACGGGTGCGGCACGCCTACGACTCGCTGGCGCAACCGGCGCGGCTGGCCGTCGAACTCGCGCTGTTGCCGGTCGTGCTGGTCGGCCTCCGGTACCGGCGCCTGCTGTGGTCGATGGTTGCCGTCTCGATGACCATCGCGGAGGCGGGCCGTCGGCGGGCCGGCGGGGCCGCGTACTTCCCGGCCGGCAGCGTGCTGTTCGCGCCGGTGTGGCTGGCCGAGCGCGCCGGCTGCGCCTGGATCGCGCTCGCGCGGAGGGTGGTGCTCGGCGGAACGACGTACTCCGGCCGGCGGGTCAGGCGCGCCGCGACGTCCGTGCGGCAGCTTCGCCGAGAACGCGAGAGATCTTGTGGCTCCCGTCGCAGAACGGCTTGACGGCTGAGCGGCCGCAGCGGCACAGGGCCACAGTGCGCCCGCTCTCGACCGGTGCCCCGTCGAGCGAACGGATCTCGAAGTCCCCCCGCAGCACGAGTGGACCGTCTGGATACACGGTGAGGGTGGCGGCGGCCAACTCATCGAGCGCCCGGTACGCCTGCTCGAGATCCTCGTCGCTCGACTTCGACGCCGGTATGGCCTGGCTCATCAGTGCCTCCTTACTCGGCGGGTGTCGTGTGCCGTTCGACCAGTGCGGTGAGGCGGTCCAGCGTCTCGGTGTTTCGCCGGACGAGCAGGGCCTCCGACAGCGGGTTGTGCAGCCACTGCCCGGGTCCCTTGACCGGCGTCTCGTGCATGGTGACGCGGGTCCCGTCCCCGTCGTCCTCGAGCTCGATCACGATCCGGGCCTCGCCGAACGGCCGGCCGCGGGCGAGCAGGACCAGCCGGCGATCGGGCTCCATCTCCTCGACGATCGTGTCGTCCCGCATGGCAATCGGCCAGACGCCGGATGCATGGAACAAGCGGCTGCCCTCGGCCGGCCAGTCGGCCTCCACCGCGCGCATGTGTGAGGTGCCGACCACCCAGTTGCTGTAGAGCCATCCGTCGGACAGCACCGCGAAGGTCCGCGCCCGGCTCGCGTTGATCCGTGTTGTGTTCACTGCCATGCCCATGACCTGCCCACCAGCGGGCTCGGCGTATCGACGAAGTGCTGTCTTCGCTGCCTTGTGGCCGGCGATCACGGGGTCGATCAAGGTCCTTGCTCGCCCGGTTTGCTCGCTTGAAAAGGGGGGTAACGCGAAACCACCGGACCCGAACAGCGGGCAGGTAATCAGGAGGCTCTCCCATGGCAACCGCCCACCAGCGGTCGGTTCGAACCGATCGCAGTACTTTGCAGCTGGCTGCGACCGTCGTCGCGGCCACGTTCGTCCTCGTCGGAATCCTCGGCTTCGTTCCGGGGATCACGACCCATTACAGCGACATGACCGGCGCCGGCCACAACTCGATGGCCAAGTTGCTCGGCATCTTCAACGTATCGATCCTGCACAACCTCGTGCATCTGCTGTTCGGCATCGTCGGGCTCGCTCTGGCGCGCACCGCGAGCGGTGCGAAGTCCTACCTCATCGGTGGCGGCGTGATCTATCTCGTGCTGTGGGTCTACGGCCTGCTCATCGACAAGAACACCAATGCCAACTTCATCCCGGTCAACACCGCGGACAACTGGCTGCACTTCGTCCTCGGGCTCGGCATGATCGCGCTCGGCGTTCTGCTCGGTCGGCGGGCGGTGAACGCGCGCCGGTGACTTCTGCGCGAAGGTGATGCGCCTCGCTCGCCATGGCGGTCAACGCGCATCACCTTCGCTCTCCGTACCTGGTCGGTCACTGCTGCAGCGGCGCCTTCACGTCGTCGGCGGCGGACTTGGCCTGATCGGCCGTGTCGGTGGCCGCCTGTGTCGCGACCTCCTTGATCTGCTGGGCCGACTCCTGCGCCGAACCCTGGAGCTCGGACGCCATGCCACGTGCCGTCTCCTGCAACGGTCCACGCGCCTTCTCTTCGGCTTGCGCGGCCAGCTCCTGCTCCTTCTGGCTCGCCGGTGCCATCGACGAGATCAGCATGCCCACCCCGAAGGCAACGAGGCCCGCGGCGAGCGGGTTCCCCTGCGCCTGCTGGCGAACGGCCTGCGGCGCCGAGGCGGCCGCGCTACCGACTCCCGAGACGGCGTCGCCGACGCTCGACGCGGCGTTTCCGACCGTGCCCTTGGCCGAGGACAGGCCCGACCCCGCCGTGTCCCCGGCGGAACGCAAGTTGTCGGTGGCGGGCATCGACCCCATGACTCGCTCCTTCACTGTGGTGGCGCTGCTCTTGATCCGGTCGACGCGACGGCCGACCACGCGGCCGGGCGAGACCTTCTCGGTGAGCCGGTCGACGTCGACACTCAGTGATTGCCGGGTGCCTTCGATGTCGCGTTGAATCTGTTCCGGGCTGCTCATGTGGTGTTCTCCTCATCGTCCTTTGAGTGCGCCGGGAACTTCCTTGACCGTCTCAACGGTCCGTTCCGGCGTGGGATTGACAGTGCGCATGGTGTTGCGTCCGGTGACGAACAGGACCGCCGCGATCACGGCCCAGATGGCCGCAACGATCAGCGCGGCCCACGCCTCGTCCATGACGTTGGCCAAGCCCCACCACAGGGAGATGGAGAGGAACAGCATCAACATGTAGCCCGCGAAGCCCGCGCCGCCGAGCATGCCGACGCCCTTGCCGGTCTTCGCGACCTCGGTCTTGATCTCCGACTTCGCCAGCTCGAGCTCCTGACGCATGAGCGTCGAGAGGTCGCGGCTCACCTCACCGATCAGCTCACCGACCGACGCGTTGGTCACGTCGGCCCGCTGTCCCGTCGCCGACGCGTTGCTCCCGCTCGTCATCGCCACGTCCCCCCGTTGGGCAGGTCCTGGGTCCGCGGGACCGGCTGGGGGTGTCCGTACGCAGGCGCGCCGTACTCGCTGCCGGCGGTGTCCCCGTAGGTCGAGGTGGAGCCGTAGCCCTGCGAGTACTCCGGCTGAACCTCGGCGCCCGGCTGGCCGTACTGGCCGCCGCTCGAGTACCCGGTCGCGGCGCTCGGTTCGGCCGTTGCGCCGTACGCCGGCAAGCCCTGCTGCGCGCCGCCGTCGCCCTGCGCCGACGCGTCGTCGGAGGAGTGCGATGCCACCACACCGCGGGTCAGGCGGCCCGCGACCACGCCGGCCGTGAGAGCGCCCAGCAGGAACATCCCCGGGCGCTGCCGGGCGAAGCGG
>JAVHVD010000004.1:0-12769 GCA_032160745.1 Pseudonocardiales bacterium | reverse complement strand
TTTCGGAACAGGCTCAGCCGCAGCAGCGGCGCGGTGGAGCGGTTCTCGAAGACGATGAACAGCGCGAACGCGACGGCGGCCAGGATGAATGCGCCGATCACTTCGCCGCTGCCCCAGCCGCTCGTCGGGCCCTGGATGACCCCGAACAGCAGCGCGAACAGGGCGACCGCGATCGTGATCTGGCCGGGCCAGTCGAGCGATCGGCCGGCCGGGGCCGAGGAGTTCTTCGCGAACAGTGCGGAGATTACCGCGCTGACGACCCCGAGCACCAGCACCGCGACGAATGCCCATCGCCAGCTGGCCACGGCGTCGTTCCCGAATTTCGCTCTCGTCACGAGGCCGCCGATGACCGGTGAGATGAAGCCACCCGCCGACAGCGCTGCCGCCCAGATCGAGACCGACCGCGCGCGGTGGCGCACCGTGTGGGTGCCCGCGGCAACCATCGCCAGGGTCGTGGGGAAGACGGCCGCGGCGCCGATGCCGGCGACGATCTGCCCGGTCCAGAGCACCAGCACCCGCGTACCCGTCGACGCGGACGATCCGGGCGTGAGTACCGCGATGAGCGATCCGACAGCGATGAGGATCGCGCCGCCGACGAGCAGCCGCTTGCGTCCGAACAGGTCACCGAGTACGCCGAAGGTCAGCTCGAGCAGCGTCACCGGGACGAGGAATGCGTCCGAGATCCAGGTCAGCTCGGACGACGTGGTGCCGAGGTCCTGCTGGAACAGGCCGTTGAGGACGGCCGGGATCGCCAGAGCGACCTGCGCGATGCACACCGCGAGTGCGGCGGAGACCAGGGTGCCCCTGTCGAGCGCGCGGGCCTTGTCGGTGGCCTCCATGCGGTTCGCAGCGGCGTCGAGCGTAGTCATCTGAATGCCTCCCGGCTGACGGAACACGTCGGTTCGGTTGCTGATGGAGGCTGCCACATCTGAGCTCAGATGTACAGGTTTCCTGATGATTCAATATTCGACAGGAATCCTGGTTGATTTCCGCGACCAGTGGTCGGCTTCAGTGCGCGGGGTGCTCGGCAAGGTTGGCCCGGCAGGCAAGCAGCACCCGGCGAAGATCTCGCTGCTGCGTGACGCTGATGCCGGCCAGCATCTGCTCCTCCAGTGCCGTGACACGACGCCGGTACTTGCCCAGCAGTTTGCGCCCGTCCGCGGTGAGCGCGAGTACGAGCCGGCGCCGGTCGTCGGGGTCGCGATGTCGCTCGATGAGCTGCTGCTCCTCCAGCGCCGTGATCATGTCCGCCATCGACTGCGCGGTGACGAAGGAGTTGCGGGCGAGCTGGGCCGACGACAGGTTCGGATGCCGCTCCAGCACGGTGAGCGCTGTGTACTGCAATGCGGTCAGGCCGATCGGCCGGAACATGTCGTCGAGATGCGCGCGGACGGCGAGTTCGACCTGCTTCATCACGTACAGCAGGCTCGGCTCCGCGGGGGATGAGCCCGCCCTGTTGGGGGTGGTTGACGATGCTTGTCGTGTCGGCACCCGGAATATTATACGGTTTCCTGATCATCGCGCGTGGGCGGCGCGCGGTCAGCCCTCGGGCGCCGAAGACAGCTGTCGGGTGACGCCACGGGCCGCGGTCAGCACGGCCGGCACGTAGCGGTGCAACTGCCCGCGCCTCGGCACGACGACCGACAGGGCCGCCACGACCGCACCGCCGCGATCGCGCACGGGCGCGGCGATCGACGCAGATACCTCCTCGATCTGACGGTCGCTGATCGCGTAGCCCTGGCGGCGGGTGTCGGCGAGGATGCGCCGCAGCCGACGGGGGTCGACGACGGTGTGCGCGGTGTAGCGCTTGAGCGGCGCGCCGAGCGCAGCGTCGATCTCGTCGGCCGTTGCGTGCGCGAGAAGCACGAGTCCGACCGCCGTGGCGTGCAGCGGCAGCCGGGAACCCGGTCGGGTCACCACGCTGACCGCGGCGCGCCCGGTGATGCGCTCGACGTAGACGACCTCGTGCCCGTCGCGCACGGCGATCTGGACGTTCTGGTGGGTCGCCTCGTAGAGGTCCTCGAGGACGGGCAGCGCGGCCTCGCGCAGGTCGACGCTGCGCGGAGCCAACGCGCCGAGCTCCCACAACTTGAGCCCGATGCGGTAGCGGCCGTCCGCGCCGCGCTCGAGGGCGCCCCATCGGGTGAGTTCGGCGACCTGACGATGGGCGGTGGTGAGGCTGAGTTCGGCGAGCCGGCTGATCTCGGCCAGCCGTAGGGCCGGCCGCTGTGGGCTGAACGCGTCGAGGACGGCGAGGACGCGCTGCGTCACGGTTCGGTCCACTGTCCGCATGCCGAAAACTCCGCCTTCCGCCGGACGGAAGTCTAGACCCGGAGCCGACCGCGTGGGGGCACGATCGCGGTGTGCGCACCCAGGTCGGCATTGTCGGCGCAGGTCCAGCGGGACTGCTCCTGTCCCAACTGCTGCACCTGCAGGGCATCGAGTCGGTCGTGCTCGAGGCCCGCCACCGCGGCTATGTGGAGCATCGCGTGCGGGCCGGCGTCCTCGAGCACGGCACCGTCGAGACACTGCACGAAGCGGGCGTCGGAAAGCGGATGGACGCCGAAGGGCTCGCCCACGACGGCACGATTCTCCGGTTCGCACAACACAGCCATCGCATCGATTTCCGCGAGCTGACCGGTCGGAACATCGTCGTCTACGGGCAGCAGGAGGTCGTCAAGGACCTCATCGCGGCGCGGCTCGAGGTCGGTGGTGACTTGCTGTTCGAGGTCGCCGATGTGACGCTGCACGATCTCGACACGAGCCGACCACGGATCGACTTTGAACATGAGGGCGCCGCACAGTCACTCGACTGCGACTTCGTCATCGGCGCGGACGGCTCCCGCGGCGTCAGCCGTGGGTACCTCGTCGACGCGATGAACTACGAGCGTGCGTACCCGTTTGCGTGGCTCGGCATTCTGGCCGAGGCGCCGCCGTCATCACGTGAACTGATCTACGCCCGGCATCGCAACGGCTTCGCGCTGCACAGCATGCGCTCGCCTGCCATCACGCGCATGTACCTCCAGGTGCACCCGGACGAGGACATCGTCGAGTGGCCGGACGAACGCATCTGGGCCGAGCTGCATACCCGACTCGCGGGTGATGCGGGGTTTGCCCTCACCGAAGGCCCGTTGCTCGACAAGAGCGTGACCCCGATGCGCAGCTTCGTCAGCGGGAGCATGCAGCGGGGCCGGCTGTTCATCGCCGGCGACGCCGCGCACATCGTGCCGCCCACCGGGGCCAAGGGCATGAACCTCGCGGTGGCCGACGTGCGACTGCTGTCCCACGCGCTCGGCGGCTACTACGCAGACCGCCGCACCGATCTGCTCGATGCCTACACCGGGGTCGCACTGCAGCGGGTATGGCGAGCGACGCACTTCTCCTGGTGGATGACCGCGATGCTGCACGTCTCGCCGGATGCCGACGAGTTCAGCGAGCAGCTGGCCCTGGCGCAGCTCCGCTACGTCGCGACGTCGACCGCGATGGCGACCGCACTCGCTGAGAACTACACCGGACTGCCCTACACCGAAGGCTGGTCGTACCGATGACGGACGTCTTCGTGCTCGACGCCCTACGCACGCCCATCGGCCGGTATGGCGGGGCGTTGAGCGGCACACGTCCGGACGATCTGGCGGCACACGTCGTCCGCTCGCTCGTCGAGCGGGCGCCTGAGTTCGACCCCGCCGAGGTCGAGGACGTCTTCTTCGGCGACGCGAACGGGGCGGGCGAGGACAACCGCGACGTGGCCCGAATGGCCCTACTGCTCGCCGGGCTGCCGGCTTCCGTCCCGGGCGTAACGCTCAACCGGCTCTGCGGTTCCGGCCTCGAAGCTGTGATCGCGGCGAATCGGGCGGTGGCCGTGGGTGATGCCTCGCTCGCCATCGCGGGTGGCGTCGAGTCGATGAGCCGTGCGCCGTGGGTGCTCTCCAAGCCGGCCAAGGGGTTTCCGCCGGGCCACGAGATGCTGCACTCGACGACGTTGGGCTGGCGGCTCGTCAACCCGGCGATGCCTTCGCAGTGGACGTGCGCGCTGGGCGAGTGCACCGAGCTTCTGGCGGACACGTACGGGATCGGGCGCGCCGAACAGGATGCGTTCGCACTCGCGAGTCACCAGAAGGCCGCGGCGGCCTGGGTTGCCGGGCGCTTCGAAGCCGAGGTAGTGCCGGTTCCGGGCGTCGAGCTCAGCCGCGACGAGAGCATCCGCACCGACACCACGCTCGAGGCACTTGCGCGACTGAAGCCGTCGTTCCGGTCGAACGGGACGGTCACCGCGGGCAACGCGTCGCCGCTCAACGACGGTGCTGCTGCCGTCCTCATCGGCGACGCCGCGGCTGCCGGGCGGGCCGGCCGCGGGCCGCTCGCGCGCTTCGTCTCGCGCGGCGTGGCGGCTGTCGAACCGCACCAGTTCGGCATCGGCCCGGTCGAGGCGGCCACCATTGCGCTGCGCCGCGCCGGCGTGCGCTGGGACGAACTCGCGAGTGTCGAACTCAACGAGGCGTTCGCCGCACAGTCACTCGCCTGCCTGGCCGAGTGGCCCGACCTCGATCCGTGCATCGTAAATGTCGACGGCGGCGCCATCGCGATCGGTCACCCGCTCGGCGCGTCGGGCGCCCGCATCATCACGCATCTCGCGCACGCGCTGCACGCGCGGGGCGGCGGGTACGGCCTGGCCGCTATATGCATCGGCGTGGGGCAGGGGCTCGCCGTCGTCCTGGAGGGGATCGCCTGATGGCCCAACTCGTCCTGCCCCTCGGCTACCGTCCCGATGTCGAAGGCACGCACCCGCCGCTGGACTTCGCGGGCTACGCGAGTACAGCGCTGCGTCACCCGGCCAACGGGCTGATCCTGCTGCCGCACCGGTTGACCGAGATCACCGGACCGGTCTTCGGCGCCGAGCGTGTGCAGCCCGGCGACGACGACCTGACCAGTTACAGCGGGGGAGAGGCCGTCGGGCAGCGCATCATCGTTCACGGCCGGTTGCTCGACTCCGACGCGCGTGCCGTGCCGCACGCGCTGATCGAGGTGTGGCAGGCCAACGCCGGCGGCCGGTACCGGCATATGAACGACCAGTGGCCCGCCCCGCTCGACCCACACTTCGCGGGCTACGGCCGCGCCGTGACGGACGCCGACGGCAGCTACCGCTTCACCACGATCAAGCCCGGCGCGTACCCGTGGAGGAACCACCCGAACGCCTGGCGTCCGGCGCACATCCACTTCTCGGTCTTCGGCCAGGCATTCACCCAGCGGCTCGTCACGCAGATGTACTTCCCGGACGACCCGCTGTACTTCCAGGACCCGATCTTCAACTCGGTACCGGACGAGGCGGCCCGGGCCCGGATGATCAGTTCCTACGACCACTCCGTGACGACTGATCATTGGGCGCTCGCGTTCCGGTTCGACATCGTGCTGCGCGGGCGCGAGCAGACGCCTTTCGAGAGCGAGCCGGACGATGACTGAGCTCGGCTGCACGCCCTCGCAGACCGTCGGTCCGTACCTCGCGCTGGTGCTGCCGTGGGAGGACGGGGTTGACGTCGTGCCGGTGGGGACGGCCGGCGCGGTGAGCATCACCGGGCGGATGCTCGACGGCGCCGGCGAGCCGGTACCGGACGGCCTCGTCGAGACGTGGCAGGCCGACCCGGACGGACGCTTCGATCATCCCGACGACCCGCGCGGTGCCCAGCGGTACCCCGGCTTCCGCGGCTTCGGTCGCTGCCCGACCGACGACGCAGGCAATTTCATGATCCGCACGCTGAAGCCGGGAACGCTCCCGGCCGGCGGCGGCGAGATCGAGGCTCCTCACCTGAACGTGTCTGTGTTCGCGCGCGGCCTGCTGAACCGCGTCGTCACGCGCATCTACTTCCCCGACGAAGCCGACGCGAACGCCGCCGACCCGGTACTGCGCGAGTTGCCCGTGGCGCTCGCGCGCGCGCTGATCGCGATACCCGAAGGCGCTGGCCGGCTGCGCTTCGACATCCGCCTGCAGGGCCCGCACGAGACGCCGTTCTTCCGTGTCTGAGCCGCTGTGGGACCCGGTCTTCGGCCGCACCGCCGTCGTCGCCGCAACCGACTCCCGCTCCTGGCTGCGTGCGTTATGTGACGTCGAGGCGGCGCTCGCTGTCGCCTGCGCGCGAACGGGGTTGATCACCGCGGCCGACGCCGAGGCAGTCGTGGCGGCGAGCATCAAGGTTGCCGAGTCCAATCCGGACGACATCGGCCAGGCGGCTGTGGCCGGAGGGAACCCGGTGATCCCGCTCGTCGCCGCGCTGCGTGAGCAGGCTGGATCCGCACACGGCGCGGTGCATTTCGGTGCGACCAGTCAGGACGTCCTGGACACGGCGTCGATGCTCACCGCCCGGCGCGCCTGCGAGCTCCTGGTCGACGCTGTGGCCGAGGCGGCTGACGCGGCTGCGAACCTCGCCCGCGCCCATCGTGACGACGTGATTACCGGCCGCACGCTGCTCCAGGGTGCGGTGCCGACGACGTTCGGTGCGGTTGCTGCCGGATGGGGTGAGGGGCTCGATGGCGCCGCCCGCGGACTGGGCGTCGCGCGCGCCGAGCTGGCGGTGCAGCTCGGCGGCGCGGCGGGCACGCTGGCGTCCTGGCACCCGCACGGCCCGGCCGTCCGAGCTGCGTTCGCGACCGAGATTGGGCTGTGCGATCCGGGCGTCGTCTGGCACACCGAGCGCAGCCGGATCGCTGCACTTGCCGCAGCTCTGGGCGGCACGTGCGGCGTCATCGCGAAGGTCGCGCTCGACGTCGTCCTGCTGGCGCAGAGCGAGGTCGGCGAGGTGAGTGAAGCCGCTCCGGGTGGCTCGTCGGCGATGGCCCACAAACGCAACCCGATCGCCGCGGTTACGGCCCGGGGCGGCGCGATCCAGGCGCCCGGGCTGGTGGCCACGTTGCTGACCGCGATGCCCGCCGAACTGCAGCGCGGCGCCGGCCCGTGGCACGCCGAGTGGCCGGCGCTCACCGCATTGCTCCGCACGACCGGCGGCGCGGCTCGTCGACTGGCCGATTCGCTGGGCGGGCTGCGGGTGGACGCCGCCGCAATGGCGAGCAACCTCGAGCGGCTGCCCGGTGATCTCGACGTCGGGCACGCTGGCGACATCGTCGACCACTTCCTCGCCGGACGGCCATCGTGACCGGGCCGATGTACCACGAGGTGCACGGTCCGACGGGCGCACCGGCGCTTGTCCTGCTGAACTCGGTTGGCACGACGTCGGCGATGTGGTCGGCCCAACTCGGCGCCCTGAGCGAGCAATTCCGCGTCATCATGATCGACACGCGGGGCCACGGCAAGTCCCCGGCCGCGCCAACGGCTCGGACCACCATCGCCGGCCTCGGCGCCGACGTGCTCGGCGTCCTCGACTCGCTTCGCGTCGAGCGGGCCCACCTCGCGGGATTGTCCCTCGGCGGCATGACGGCGATGTGGATCGCCGCGCACCATCCGCAGCGGGTCGCCCGACTCGCCGTCCTTTGCAGTTCGGCCCATCTGCCGCCCGAGGAGTTCTGGCGAACTAGGGCCGCGGCGGTGCGCGCCGACGGGATGGCATCGATCGCCGCCCCGGTCGTCGATCGGTGGACCACGCCCGACCTCGCAGCGCGCGACGCCGACCTACTGGCCGAGTTGCGCGCGATGTTCTCCGGCAACGACGCCGAGAGCTATGCGCAGTGTTGCGAGGCAATCGCCGAGATGGACCTGCGTCCCGACCTCGCACGTATCGCCGCGCCCACGCTCGTGATCGCGGCGAAGGACGACGCCGCCACGCCGCCCGACCACGGCCGAGTGATCGCCGACGGCATCGCCGGGGCGCGCCTCGAGATCGTGCCGCAGGCGGCGCACATCGCAACCGTCGAGCAGCCCGGGCGCATCACCAGGCTGCTGCTCGAGCACTTCGGCGCCGCATCGCCGACCCCGGGATTCGCGACCCGTCGCGCGGTGCTCGGCGACGAGCACGTCGACCGCGCCATCTCCGCGACCACGCCGTTCACCCGACCGTTCCAGGAGTTCATCACTCGCGCTGCGTGGGGCGACGTGTGGAGCCGCCCTGGACTGGGGCGCCGCGACCGTTCGATAGCGACCCTCGCCGCTCTCGTGACGCTCGGCGCCGAGCACGAGATCGCCATGCACGTCAGGGGCGCGCTCGCGAACGGGCTCACTGTCGACGAGATCGCCGAGGTGTTGTTGCACACCGCGCTCTACGCCGGATTGCCGCGCGCGAACCGTGCGTTCGCGATCGCCCAGCAGGTGCTCGCCGAGCATGCGGACGATCAGGAGACCTGAATGGACAAGACGGTCGTGAGCGCCGCCCAGGCCGTTGCCGACATCGCGGACGGCGCCAGCCTTGCGGTCGGCGGCTTCGGGTTGAGCGGCATCCCGTGGACGCTCATCGACGCCCTCGTCGAGCACGGTGCCACCGATCTGTCGGTCGTATCGAACAACTGCGGCGTGGAGGGCGCGGGTCTCGGCGTGCTGCTCGAGCTCGGCCGCATCCGCCGCGTCACCGCATCGTATGTCGGTGAGAACAAGGAGTTCGCGCGACAATTCCTGGCCGGCGAGCTGGAGGTCGAGCTCACCCCGCAGGGCACCCTCGCCGAGCGGCTGCGCGCGGGAGGCTGCGGAATCGGGGCCTTCTACACGCCGACGGGAGTGGGCACCCAGGTCGCCGACGGCGGGCTCCCGTGGCGCTACCACCCGGATGGCACGGTGGCCGCCGCATCCGCCCCCAAAGAGGTGCGCGAGTTCCACGGGGTCCCGCAGGTGCTGGAGGAGTCGATCGTGACCGACTTCGCGCTCGTGCGCGCGGCGGTTGCCGACACGATGGGCAACGCGGTCTTTCACGCCGCCGCCCGCAACTTCAATCCGAACGCCGCGATGGCCGGCCGCATCACGATCGTCGAGGCCGAGCGCGTCCTGCCAGCCGGGCAGCTGCGGCCCGATGCGGTCCACTTGCCCGGCATATTCGTCCATCGCGTCCTGGCGTTGACGCCCGAACAGGCTGCGCACAAGGCAATCGAGAAGCGGACGACCCGGCAACGGCAGGCGGCAACCTGATGACAACCCTCGACCTGCCCGCTCGCCTGACGCGGGAGCAACTCGCCGCCCGCGTCGCCGCGGAGTTGCGCGACGGCGACTACGTCAACCTCGGTATTGGCATGCCCACTCTCGTGCCCAACCACATTCCGGCTGGTGTCCAGGTCGTCATCCATTCCGAGAACGGCATCCTCGGCGTCGGCCCCTATCCGTATGACGACGAGGTCGACCCCGATCTGATCAACGCGGGCAAGGAGACCGTCACCACGCTACCCGGTGCCGCCTTCTTCGACTCGGCCACCAGCTTCGGCATGATCCGTGGCGGCAAGGTCGACGTCGCCGTCCTCGGTGCCATGCAGGTGTCGGCACACGGTGACCTCGCCAACTGGATGATTCCCGGGAAAATGGTCAAGGGAATGGGCGGCGCGATGGATCTCGTCAGCGGCGCCAAGCGCGTGATCGTCATGATGGAGCACGTCGCGCGCGACGGCTCACCGAAGATTGTCGAAGAATGCACGCTGCCGTATACCGGGCGAGGCGTCGTTGACCGGATCATCAGCGATCTCGCGGTGCTCGACGTGCTTCCCGGCGGCGCCGGGCTGCTCGTGACAGAACTGGCGCACGGGATCGGCGCCGACACGGTTCGCGCAGCCACCGCCGCCCACTTGTCGTTCGCCTGAGGCGAGCCGAACGGCCGGTGGCGCGCCGGACCGAGCGGCCCGGCGGATCGTATGCATCGAGCCTTGTAGCCGTGCAGCGTGTGACAAGTCGAGGCTTACAGCCCATCGCATCGCCGACGCGGCCGACTTCCTGTCATTCGGGCTGGGCAGCGACGAGTCGCGAGCGTCGGTGGCTCGTCGGAGTGAACGAGACGACGCTGCGCAACTGGGTCGCGAATGAGCTGGCTGAGCAGGCGCCGGTTGTAGATGTCGTGCAGGTCCAGCTTCAGCTTCATCGGGTCCTCGGGGTCAGCGTGGGTCCGGGGCGGTCGATGTTCCAGTGCCGCGCCGGATTCGCGAGCCAGGTGCCGTCCGTCCGGGCCATCAGGCCGAAGCGGCTGGTCACGCTGGCCGCCCTCGATGTCGCCGTATAGCAGGTCGACCGTCATGATGCCCCCGCTCTCTATCACGCGCCGGACCGGACCGAATTCCTCGGCATGCGGGTCCCGGAGCGCGCCCTGCCAGAAGCCGAAGTCCCCTGCCGCTACGTAGATGTCGCGGGTAAGCGCGTGGAAGTCCTCGAGCGCCGGATGCGGCACCGCGCTGGTGAGCTGTTCCGGGTGCACTACCCAGCCGTGCAGGATCGCGGGTCCGGTCCCGACGTTGCGAAGCGACATCGCCAGGTAGATCGCCTCGTCGGTGACTTCTGCGCTTCCGCCGCTGCCGGCGATGTGGACCCAGTGCTGGTCAACGAAGGTGATCTTCTGGTCCGGATCCTGCGTGCGGGAGGCGAGCAGCAGCGGACGTACGCGGGCTGTCCGTGTCCGCCGTGCAGGGGAGTCGGACTACCCAAGCGGCGGACCGACACACGACCGCCTCCGGCATCACCGCCGCCTCCATCTCGACCACCAGCGCCTCGCTGATGGCGCAAACGTGCAGGGGATAAAACGCGCAGGGGATATATGTACACGCCCATGTCGAGGTGACGCGCGCGCATAACGTGCGTGCAAATCTCATCTCGGACGCACGCCCTTCAGCCAACATCTTGCCGATAAACCTGCGTCGGTGGCGATAACATTCCGGGGACCCGCGACGGCCCGACCCATGCCGAGGACCGGGCAACGCCAGCAGCCGCGATGCCGGCGATGTGGGTGGGTCTCTGGTGCCGCGTGCCGTCGAACGGGTGAGGGAACGCATGCTGATCGGTGATATCGACATCCGTCCCATCGCCGATGGGACCTTCCGTGCGTCGCCCGCCTACTTCGGCGACCACGCGCGCCCTGAGGGCCACGAGGATCTGTTCATCCGCGGCGGTCTCGCCTGGTTGCCGATCGGGTGCTTCCTCGTGCGCACCGCGGAGCGCACGATTCTGGTGGACGCGGGCATGGGGCCGGCGATGCGCGATGACAGCCCCCGCCGCCTACTCGTAGGTGGCCAACTGCTGCTTGGGTTGCGCGCGGTCGGAGTCAGCCCTGTCGACGTCACCGATGTGGTCTGCACTCACCTGCACGCCGACCACTGCGGCTGGCTGTTTGACATCGACGCCGTCCCCGTCTTCGCTCGCGCCACGATCTGGTTCGGTGCACACGACTGGGATCACTTCGTCACCGATCCGCAGGTGTGGATGTTCGATCACATCCGGCGCGGCTTTCGGGAGGCCGCCGAACGCGGCGAGCGCCTGCGGCCGATCGCAGCCGACACGACGATCGCCCCCGGCGTCGACCTGACCATGACACCCGGGCACACTCCCGGACATCTCAGCGTCATCGTCTCCTCGCAAGGCCGGCGCGCGCTGTTGCTTGGCGATGCCATCGTCTGTCCGGTCCAACTCGACGAACCGACGTGGCAGTCCATCGGCGACGTCGACCCGGCACTCGCCAGGCAAGTCCGGGAACGGCTGTTTCGCGAACTGGAGGACGGTGCGACCGTCGGCGTCGGCGCGCATTTCCCCGAACTCCAGTTCGGCCGCGTGCTCGCCGGACGAGGACGCCGCTGGCTCACCTGAATGGCCGCACGTTGGCAGCGCCAGAGCGAATCATCTGCGCGGGTACGTCGGGCGGCGCGCAGATCGACGACTCAAATCATTCTCGGGCGGCGCGTGCAACAAACGGGCAACACGAGCGGACTGGCGCAATACGTCGAGGCGATCGGCGACGGCTTCCAGATCGTCGCGCGGCACCGAGCTACGCGCAGCCGCCCGAAGCGTCGATGCCGCCTACCAAGCTCTGCTCACCACCATTGTCCCGATTCAGCTGCCGTTCACCGGCGGCGGCGGCAACCAGCGTGAGCAGTACCTGCACAGCACCCTGGCGGACTCGGTCGCCGAGCTCGTCGGCGCCCTCCAGGAACGCGACGCGAATCAGCGGACCTACACCCGCTCCGCGGCCCTGTTCGATCTGGTCGTCACCGACCTGACAAGCGACCTCACCAGCTGGCCGCAACTGGCACTACGTGACTTCCAACTGCTCGACGGCGCATGGCCACACTCGCCCAAACCAGCGGACTCACCGTGCGCGCCCTCGACACCGCCGTAAGCAACCGCCCTTAAACCGGCCGACCCCTGAGGAGGGTGTAGTGATCGCGGCGGTGCAGGCCGGCGATCGCGTAGCCGGGCAGGCACCGGGTGTGCTCGCGGCCGTAGTGGATCTAGGCGGTGGCTTCGAGCGCTGAGCGTGCCCGCAACAGAACCGCTGTCAGCGCGCGGGCGGCGGCGTCCGCGTCCTCGACGTCGTCCCAGATCGGGCCGCTGAGCGCGGCCGATCTCGTCAGGACGCGTTCCAGCATCGCTCGCCCGTCGGCGGTCGGGGCGTCGTCTGCGACGAGGTGTCGTTGTTCCAGGGCGGAGACGAGATCGTCGGCGTCGTCGAAGTGGGCGCGGTCGGAGACGCGGTCACGCAAGGCCGTTCCATCCGGTTGAGCGGCCAGTCGAAGCGCTACCCAGTGCCGCTCGTCGAGGCCGGTGCCGGCCAGGGCTCGGCGTAACAGTGCTTGCAGCGTCTTCTCGGTCTCGCCGATCAGCTGTGGACCAAAGGTTGTCATGCTGCTCCCTAATCGTTGGCGTGACCAACGATAGCAC
>JAVHVD010000003.1:0-27556 GCA_032160745.1 Pseudonocardiales bacterium | reverse complement strand
ACGGCCGCTACTGGACCGGAGACCGGCTCACCCGACGCGCGTGCCGAGCCTGTGCGGCCCGCGCGTGCAGTGACACGCGGTGCCAGCGGCGCTCGGCCGCGAGCTCACGCGCCAGGCGGGCCTGACGCGATCGCTGTTCGTGTTCGCGCATTCGGTCACGCGCGAGTGCTTCGTGCATGGAATACATCTTGATGCTCCTCAAGTAGCTGAAACTCGTCTGATCGGCAGCGCCGCGGAGTGCGGCGGTGCTTGTCGTGTTCGTGTGACTACGCGGCCGGCGGGTCATGCGGCCACCACGGTGCGGTCGTCCTTGCGTGGACGTCCCCGCGGACGCTTGCGCGCCACGATGGCACCGCGCTCGAAGATCTCCCCGCCCCAGACGCCCCAAGGCTCCCGACGCTCCAGAGCGCCGGAGAGGCAGGCGAGCCGGGCCGGGCACTGCCGGCAGAACGTCTTCGCCACCTCGAGGTCGGTGGGTGTCTCGGCGAACCAGAGTTCGGAGTCCTGCACGCGGCAGGGCACGTCGTCCGGACACTCCTTGGACAGCGGGTCCAACAGTTCGATCCCGATCGGATCGATTCTGTTCGCATCGATGGCGTGGACATCGCTTGCTTCGGTCAACACGTCGGGTCACCTCCTTCTCGGTAGTGCTGTGCTGGATTCAGTTGTGGATGAAGCACGATCGGCTCCTGGAAATGACAGAGGCCGCGGTTCCCAAGCTGGGAGCCGCGGCCTCGAGGAGCCGGATTGCTGACTTTCGTCAGCGGGGTACTCCTCGAGGTGGTGCGGCCTGCTTGGCTGCGTTGACGCCGCGGTAGGCGTTAACCGGGACCGCGAGCTTCGGGGCGATGGAGTTGTGGTTGGGACGGGACGTTCCGAAGACCGACGTGCCGCCGATGCCCATTTCGACAGCCGTGACCGGCACACGGGTACGCCACGCATCCGCCAGGGTGGGCAGCATGATCGGCGACGCCGGCGTCGAGAGGGTGCTGAGACGCGCGGCTGCCGCCTTCATGATCTGGTTGTTCGTCATGGGGGTCACCGCCTCTCTGCATCGGTTTGCGCGCGCGAGTAGCCGCGCGTGCGTTGGGGTCTGTTCGAGCAGGCTAGCGAAGGCGTAAAGGGCGCCGCAAGACAATAAAAATTCTGCTGCCTCTTGGGGTGGGGTAGAACGGGACCTCCCGAGGAACAGGAAGCAGCTCATGATCATCTGCGCGCGGCGCGCCGCTACCGCGATGACCGTCGCCGCGCCGCCGGCGCTGTCCCGTTGAGCACCATGATCGCCGGCGCGGAACTCGCGACCCCGCCACGTCGCGCTGCCCTCGCTACGGTGCTGGCCGTCCTGTTCCTGACCTTTCTCGACACGACGATCGTGAGCGTGACGCTCGGCGACCTCGAGACGGACATCTCAGCCGGCGTCATCCCGCTGCAGTGGGTGCTGAACGCGTACGCGCTGGTCTTCGCGAGTCTCATGCTGGTCGGCGGATCGCTCGCCGACCGTCTGGGGCGCAAGTGGGTCATGCTCGCCGGCGTCGTGATCTTCTGCGTCGGCTCGCTGATGTGCGCGCTGGCGTCCGGGGTGGCTGTGGTCATCGCCGGTCGCGCGGTCATGGGCGTCGGCGCGGCCGCCTCGGAGCCCGGCACCCTCTCGGTCATCCGGCAGCTGTACCCGGACGGTGGGCAGCGGGCCCGCGCCCTCGGTGCCTGGTCAGCGGTGTCCGGACTCGCGCTCGCGCTCGGCCCGGTCGTCGGCGGCGTGCTGGTCGGGCTGGGCGACTGGCGCTCGGTGTTCTGGTTCAACCTTGCGCTCGGCCTGGTGCTGCTGGTGGCGGTCTGGGCGTGCGTGCCCGACAGCCGGGACACGCAGCCGGGCCGGATCGATCTCGCCGGCTTCGCGCTCGCCACGGGCGGGATCTTCTGTCTCGTGTTCGCGGCCATCTCCGGTGAGTACAAGGGCTACTCGACGTGGTGGATCGTGCTGCTGTTCGTGGTCGGGGGCTTGTGCCTGCTCGCGTTCGGGCCGGTGGAGTCGCGCGTCCGCTCCCCCATGCTGAACCCCCGCTTCGTCCGCGCCCCGATCGTCCGGTCGGCGCTGTTCTCGGCGTTCGCCGTGTACTTCGGGGTATTCGCGATCTTCTTCCTCACCGCGCTGTACCTCGACATCGGCCTGAACTACTCCGGCTGGCGGCTGGCCGGCATGTTCGCGCCGATGGCCGTCGCCATCGTGGTCGGCGGCCTCGCAGCCGGCCCATGGGTGGCCCGCAGGGGTTCCCGTCCGGCGATGGTGCTCGGCTGCGCCGTCGCGGCGGCCGGAATGTTGCTCGCGCGGGTCGAGGTGGGCGAGGGCGCGTCGCTGAGTTTCGCGCTTCTCGCCCTCGCGCTGGCGCTGGCCGGCCTCGGGTTCGGGCTCACCGTGGTCCCGCTGACGTCGGCGGTGCTGACGCACATCCCGGCCCGGCACTCCGGGGTGGCCGCGTCGGCCACCAACACCGCCCGCCAGCTCGGCGCCGTCGTCGGGGTGGCCGCGCTCGGAGCGATCGTCAACGCGCACCTGGTCGACGGGGTGAACCGGTTTGCCGCCGAGAACCCGCTCACCGCGTTGAACGCCACGTTCAAGCAGGACATCATCAAGATCCTCGAGACCGGTGGGGACGCCGGCACGTTCTCGCTGGACAACATTCCGGACACCTTCGTCCGGGCCTTCCTCGACGGGCTCGAGGTGTCACTGATCGTCGCCACGGTGCTGATCGTGCTCGCCGGGCTGGTGTCGGCGTTGGTGAAGGAGCCGCCGCCGCTGGCCGACGAGCCCGAGCTCAGCTGACCTCGACCGGCTCGACGTCGGCCGGATCGGCACCGGCGACGACCTCGAGCAGCGGCTGGGCGTAGCGGGTCAGCTTGGTCGGCCCCACGCCGGAGATCTGCGCGAGCCCGTCCCGGCTCTTGGGCCGGGCGTCGGCGATCGCGACGAGGGTGGCATCGCTGAACACCACGTACGGCGGCACGTTCTGCGCGTCGGCCTGCGCCTTGCGCCAGCCGCGCAACCGCCCGAAGAGCTCGGCGTCGGCCGCCTCGGGTGCCTTGGTCTTGACCCGCTTGGGCTTGACCTCCGGACCGCCGGCCGGACGCAGGCCGTCGAGGAATCGGCTGGGGCGACGGCCGCGCCGCTGCCCCGGGCTGCGGGCGAGCGCCCAGGACAGCGCGAGCCGCTCCCGAGCGCGGGTGATGCCGACGTAGAGCAATCGGCGCTCCTCGGCGATCTGGGCCGCAGTGGTCGCATGCTGGATCGGCAGGGTGGTGTCGGTGAGGCCGACCAGGAATACCGCGTCCCACTCCAAACCCTTCGCCGAGTGCAGGGACGCCAGCGTCACGCCCTGGACGGTCGGCGCGTGCTGGGCGTTCGCGCGCTGGTCGAGCTCGGCGATCAGCTCGGGCAGGTGGGCGTCCGGGTTCGCCGCGAGCAGGTCGTCGGCCAGGGTGACGAGGGCGGCGAGGGATTCCCAGCGTTCGCGGGCGGCACCGCCCGGCGGTGGGCTGTCCGGGTACCAGGACAGCCCGGCGAGCACGCCGCGGACCGCCTCGGCCAGCGGTTCTTCGCTGCCCTCCTCCGCGCGGGCGGCGCCGCGGAGCAGCAGACGCGCCTCGCGCACCTCGGGCCGGTCGAAGAAGCGTTCCCCGCCGCGCAGGACGTACGGGACGCCGGCCTGCGAGAGCGCCGCCTCGTACACCTCGGACTGCGCGTTGACCCGGAAGAGCACCGCGATCTCCGACGCGGGCGTGCCCCCGTCGACCAGGGTGCGGCACTGGGCGGCGACGTCGGCCGCCTCGGCCGGCTCGTCGTCGAACTCGAGGAACGTCGGCGGCAGACCGTCGGGCCGCTGTCCGACCAGGGTGAGCCCGGCCTCGCCGCCGCGGACCAAGGAGTTGGCGAGGGCGACGACCTGCGGCGTGGAGCGATAGTCGCGGTGCAGCCGCACGACGACGGCGCCGGGGAACCGGCGACGGAAACCCAACAGGTGCTCGGGAGTCGCGCCGGCGAAGGAGTAGATCGTCTGGTTGGCGTCGCCCACCACGCACAGGTCATCACGATCGCCCAGCCAGGCGTCGAGCAGCCGCTGCTGCAGGGGCGAGACGTCCTGGTACTCGTCGACGACGAAGTGGCGGTACCGGCTGCGAACCTCTTGGGCGACGTCGGCGAGTTCTTCCATGGCCCCGGCCATGATCAGCAACAGGTCGGCGAAGTCGATCTGACCGGAGCGGCGCTTCGCCTGCTCGTACTCGCTGTAGAGCTTGGCCACGGTGTCCGGAGTGGTGGTGGTCTCCCGGCCCGCCGCCTTGGCCCGCTGCGGGTAGGCGTCGGGCGTGGCGAGGACGGATTTGGCCCAGTCGATCTCGGCGGCGAGGTCACGCAGCTCGGCCCGGTCGACGCGCAGTCGCATGCGGGCCGCGGCGTTGGCGACGATGCGATGCGGGTTGTCCACGACCTCGGGCAGGCCGCCGCCGAGGATGCGGGGAGCGAAGTACTGGAGCTGGCGCAGCGCCGCGGCGTGAAATGTCCGCGCCTGCACGCCCTGGGCGCCGAGCGCCCGCAGCCGAGTGCGCAGCTCGCCGGCGGCGCGGGCGGTGAAGGTGACGGCCAGCAGTTGGCTCGGGGGGACCGCCTCGGTGCGTACGGCGTAAGCGATCCGGTGCGTGATGGCCCGGGTCTTGCCGGTTCCCGCGCCGGCGAGGATGCAAACGGGGCCGCGGACGGCCTGGGCGGCCTCGCGCTGCTCGGGGTCCAGCCCCGCCAGCACTCGTTCGGCGGCATCCACGCTCAAGCCTCGCTCCGCTCATTTGATCGGCAAAGCCTGCACTCGTGGTTCGCTCGCAAGCGTCGCTCACGTCGATACTGCCAGCGGGCTACGACGGTTCCGGGGCGTGGGTGGGCAGATCCCGTTCCCGCAGCGCCGGCGCGGCGAGCAACGTCGTGGAGAAGGCCACGAAGCCGGCGAACACGATCCACAGCGCGGGGCGGAAGCCGGCACTGCCGGCCAGCACCCCACCGAGAACGGCGCCGATCGGGATCGTGCCGAAGTTGACGACCTGCATGCTCGTCGTGATCCGGCCCATCAGGGCGGGCGGGCAGTATCCCTGGATGAACCCGCCGGAGATCACGTTTCCGGCGACCACGCCGCCGACCATGCCCATCGCCCCGACCACGAACAGACCGAGCCGCCAGCCGGAGTCGGTCAGCGGGATGAGCAACCCGATCGGTGTCGTTGCCACCTTGCACACCAGCAAGGCCCGCGCCGTGCCCAGCTGACGAGCCAGAACCGGAGCGACCAGCGCCCCCAGCACGCCACCGACACTGCCGAGCGCCAGCATCAACCCGGCCGCGGCCGAGCTGAGCCCCACCTCGCGGACGAGGAACACGACGACGATCGCGTCATACGCGGTGAGGACCAGGTTCGCCGCGCCGCCGAAGACCACGAACACCCGGAGGAGGCGATCACGGGCGACGAATCGAAGCCCCTCGGCGATCTCGTGGCGCAGCGGCCGGCGAACCGACGCCACCGGGGCCTCCTCGGCCTCGATGCGCCTCAGGCAGACCAGCGAGACGACGAAGCTGGCCGCGTCCAGGAGCATGCCGTTCGCCGCGCCGATCCCCTGAGCGAGGACGCCGCCGAGACCGGGTCCGACGACCGAGGCGGCCGAATCGGAGCCGTACAACCGCGAATTGCCCTCGACGAGTTCGTCGGGCTCGAGCAGCGTCGGCAGGTAGGACCGGTACGCCGTCGAGAAGAAGACCTTGGCCACGCCGGTCAGCAATGCGACGGTCAGCAACTGGCCCATGGTCAGCACGCCGAGCCACACGGCAACCGGGACGCTGACGAACAGGAGCAGCGACGCGATGTCGCAGGCCATCATCACGGGACGCCGGCGCAGCCGATCCACCCAGGCACCCGCGGGCAGGCCGATGAGCACCCACGGGAGCCAGGCCGCGGCGCTGAGCAGGCTGACCGCAAAGACCCCGGCCTGCAGTTCGGTGAGTGCGACGAGCGGCAGCGCGATGCCGGTGACGCTGCTGCCGAGCGAGGAGGTCGTCTCGCCCAGCCACAGCAGCCGGAAATTCCGGTGCCGGAAAACGCCCCGCTCGGTCGGCCGTGGCCGGGCCAGCACGCTGTTCACGGTCGCGCTGGGACGGCGCGGGCGAACGCGAACACCGGTCGGCGCTCCTGGCCGTCGTCGGGCAGCTCACGCTCCGACCAGCGGCGGAAGAGGGCGATCACCTCGGCGGCGAACTCGGCCAGCTCGGAGTCGGTGACCCGCAACCAGCTGTCGGTGGAGAACGGCCCCTCGCCCCACCACTCGCGCTCCTCGGGCGAGGCCGCCGCATAGGCGCGGACGAAGCCGAGCTGCCGGTCGAGGTTCAACGATGCGGCCGCCAGCTCGATCGCCTCGGCGGCCGCGTCCCCGCTGAAGTCCCGGCTGTGCCAACGGCGACCGACCGAGACCAGCCGCCACCAGCGCTCGCGCCGGTCGCGGGCCAGCTCGGGTACCTCTTCGATCAGCTCACAGCCGGCGAGGGTGTGCAGGTGGTGACTGATGTTGCCGACGGCCTGACCCGTGCGCTCGGCCAGCATGCTGGCCGTCGCCGGGCCGTCGACGCGCAGTGCGTCCATCAGCCGGCTACGGAGCGGATGGGCCATGGCCGCGAGCACCTTGGCGTCGGTGATCCGCCGGATCTCGGGTTCGGTCATGAGCGTGAGCCTAGATATACAAGAGCTCTTGTGCAATAGGTCTTGTGTATCTTTCGGAATGCCCGGACAGGCGGCCGCGTTGGCCCCCACAACGGGCCCGGCAAAGGAGCGGATCGACCGATGTTGACCATGTACACGACGAGTTGGTGCGGTTTCTGCGTCCGGCTCAAGCACGGCCTGGAGCGCGAGGGAATCGCGTACGACGAGGTCAACATCGAGCACGTCCCGGACGCCGCCGAACTGGTGATGCAGGTCAACGCCGGCAACCGCACCGTCCCCACCGTGGTCTTCTCCGACGGCACGGCGATGACGAACCCGAGCGTGAAGCAGGTCAAGGAGAAGCTCGCGGCTTGACCACCTGGCAACCGGTGGCTCCGGCGGACCTGCCCGGCCGGCTGGCCGACTGGTTGGCCGCGATCCCCGGCCTGGTACGGGTCGCCGTCGACGGGCCTTCTGGCGCCGCTCCCGAACGACTCGCGGCGGACCTGATCGATCCCCTGCGCGCGCTCGGCCGCCCGGCCACACACATCGCGGCGGCCGCGTTCTGGCGGGACGCGTCCCTGCGATTCGAGCGCGGCCGCGAGGATGTGGAGTCCTACCGCGACTGGCTGGACGCCGACGCATTGCGCCGCGAGGTGCTCGACGCCGCGACGGACGGTTCGTACCTACCCTCGTTGCGCGACCCGGCGACCAACCGGTCGACCCGCGAACCGGCCCGCGACCTGCCCGAGAACGCCGTCCTCATCGTCAGCGGCACGCTGCTGCTCGGTCGCCGGCTGCCCTTCGACCGGACCGTCCATCTCGCTCTCTCGCCGGCGGCCCGGGAACGCCGCACCGCAGCCGATGAATTGTGGACGCTGCCGGCCTTCGACTCCTACGACGCGACCGACCGGCCGCTGTCATCGGCCGATGTCGTGATCAAGTGGGACGACCCGCGGCATCCGGCCGTACGCGGGCTGCCCTGGAAGGGGACCGGTCAGGCGAGCGTGTCGTCGTAGGTCGCCGTCAGCCCGCCGCCGACCTCGCCGGTGTTCACCACTCCGACCGGCTCGATGAGCAGCGCGCGGACCTCGCCGTCGGCGACGGGGCAGTGCTCGACGCCGCGGGGCACCACGTAGAGCTCACCGGGCCCGAGATGCACGTCGCGGTCGCGCAGCTGGATCGTCAACCGGCCGTCCAGCACGAGGAACAGCTCGTCGGTGTCGCTGTGCTCGTGCCACACGAACTCGCCTTCGAGCCGGACGAGCTTCACCTCGTAGTCGTTGAGCCGGGCGACGACCTTCGGCGACCACTGCTCGGAGAATCTCGAGAACCGCTCGTCCAGATTGATCGCGTCGCCCATACGGCGAACGGTAGTCCTTGACCTGAAGCGCGATTGAGGTTGTTGACTGCACTCATGGACACGCTGGCCCCCGCCGTGATCGCCTATCTCGGCCGGCAGCCGCTGGGCCGCCTGGCCACCGCCGGAGTCGACGGACGGCCGCACGTGGTGCCGGTGTCGTTCCGCTACAACGCCGAGTTCGGCACGATCGACAGCGGCGGCTTCCACGTCGACACCACCAAGAGGTTTCGCGATGTGCAGGCCAATCCGTGGGCCGCCCTCGTCGTCGATGATCTCGTGTCGACGGACCCGTGGACGCCGCGGATGGTCGAGATCCGGGGCCGCGCCGAGGCACTCACCAGCGGCGGCGCGGTGCTGCGGCCGGGTTTCGGCGAGGCGATGATCCGCATCCATCCCGACCGGGTGAACGTGTTCGGCATCGACTAGCGCACCCTCACCGAATGTGATGCGCCATACCCGCCATGGCGATCAGGGCGCATCGCACTCTGCTTCTACGGACGCGCGCCGGCCAGCCACTGGTCGATGAGGAAGCGGGAGATCGACAACGTCGGCGAGATGCCACGCAGCCGGCGGCCGGGGACTGGCTCGAGCTCCTCGTCGGTCCAGCGCGCGGCCTCGCGGACCTCGTCGCGGCTGAACCAGGCCGCCTCCGCCATCTCGACCGGGTCGAGGGTGATGGACGCGTCGCCGTCCAACCGGGCGAAGAAGCCGATCATGAGCGACGCCGGGAAGGGCCACGGCTGCGAGGCGACGTAGTGCACGTCGCGCACGCCGACGCCGACCTCCTCGAAGACCTCCCGGGCCACGGCTGCTTCGAGTGACTCGCCCGGTTCGACGAAACCGGCCAGCGTGGAGAACCGGCCCTCGCCCCACTGCGGGCCACGGCCGAGGAGCGTGCGATCCGCACCGTCGTGGACCAGCATGATCACCGCGGGATCGGTGCGCGGGAAGTGCTCGCTGCCGTCGTTGGTGCAGGTGCGGGTCCAGCCGGCCTGCGTCTCGACGGTGGGCGCTCCGCAGCGGGGGCAGTGCGGGTGTCGCTGGTGCCACTGCTCGAGGGCGATGGCGCTGACGACGAGCGCGGCGTCGAGCTCGTCGGCCCGCATCCCGAACTCGCGCAGCGTCGTCCAGTTGTCGCCGTCGGGCTCGGCCGTGACCGTGAAGTACGGGACATCGCCCACCAGGCCGAGGAATCGGCGCGGCCCGTCCGGCGCGTCGGCCGCGGCGCGGGAGGCGACCCGGCCATCGGCGCCGACCGGCAGGGCGGACTTCGGGCTCACCGGCACGACCCGGGCGCGCGACCAGGCTTCGGCCAGCCAGCCCTCGTCGCCGCGGTGCAGGCCCGCCCGGTCGTAGGTCGCCCCGGAGAACGGCGGCCGCGCGGAGGTCACCGCTCGACCGCCACCAGGGCGGCGAGCGGATCGGCGATCACGTCCGCGTCACCGACGACGACCGAGGTGAACGCCGTCGGCGCGAAGAACTCCGCCGCCGCAGCGCTGACGTCCTCGACCGTGGTGGCCAGCAGCCGGGCAGGGTGATCGGTGATCCAGTCCAGCCCGAGGCCGAAGGCCGACAGGCCCGAGAGCGTCGAGGCCAGGCCGGACTGGGTGGCGGTCGACAGCGCCAGCGTGCCGATCGCGTATTGCTGCACGGATGCGACCTCGGTCTCGGTCACCGGCAGTGCACTGATCCGGCCCAGCTCGTACAACGTCTCGAGCAGGGCCGGCGCGGTGACCTCGGTGGCGAGCTCGACATTCAGGCCGAGCGTGGAGCCGAGGACGTGGTGGTCGACACGGCTGTGCGGGCCGTACGTGTAGCCCTTGTCCTCGCGCAGATTCTCCGTCCACCGCGACGTGAAGTAGCCGCCGAAGATCAGGTTGGCCAACTGCAGCGCGGGGTAGCGCTCATCGGTGCGGGTCAGCGCCGGCCCACCCATGCGCAGCGTCGACTGCACGGCGCCGCGGCGGTCGACGATCTGCAACGGACCACCGGGCGGCGGCGGCAGGTCCGGGACCCGCGCCTTCGGCGCCTTGCCCGTCCAACCAGCAAGCGCCTTCTGGGCCTGCTCGATCATCCGGCCCGGCGCGACGTCACCGACGAGGACGAGAACCGCGCCGGACGGGCGGACCAGCGAGCGGTGCATGGCCCGGACCTGGCCCGGTGTCACCGCGGCGACGTCGTCAGGCCGGGCGAGATCGAGTGCGTAGGGGTGTTCGCCCCACATGCGCAGCGCCAGCGCCTCGCTGGCCACGACCCCCGGACGGGCGCGGGCGATCGTCAGCTTCTCGAGCAACCGGTCCTTCTCGGTGGCGACGTCGTCCTTGTCGTAGGTCGGATCAACGAGGACGGACGCGACGACGTCGAGCAGCTTGCGCAGATTGGTGGCCAGGACATTGCCGCCGACGATGAGCCGGTCGGCGTCGACATTGACCGAGACGTCGCCGCCGAGCGCTTGCACGGCGGCGGCGAGACCCACCCGATCGAGGCCGGCCGCGCCGGTCAGCATCGCCTCGGACAGCAGCGTGGCCTGCGCGGGGTGCATCGGCTTGGCCGACAGGAACGGCAGCCGCAAACGCATCTCCACGAGCGGGACGCCGGGCTTGCGGACCGCTATCACGTTCAGCCCGTTGTCGAGGACGGCCTCGGTGGCCCTGAGCCCCTTCGGCTTTCGCGGCGTGGTGAGCGCCGGGACGGTCGCGGGGCTCATGCGGCACCCCCGGCGATGAGTTCGAGCACGGCTCGTCGGTCCGGGCGCAGAGTCCGCGCCGCGGCCCGGACGTCGTCCTCGGTGATCGCGGACAGGCGCTCGGGCAGCTCGGCGATCAGCTCGGCCCGCCCGTGCAGCAGCTCGAACTTGGCGAACTCGAGGGTGCGCGAGATGACAGCGTCGAGGTCGCGCACCAGCACGCTCACCAGCCGGGTGCGGACGCGGTCGAGCTCGCCGCGGTCGAGGCCGTCGTCGGCAACCCGGGCGAGTTCCTCGTCGATCGCGCGCAGGATCGTGTCGAGGGACGAGGCGTCGGGGTAGTGCGCGCTGATCGTCAGCGCCGTGGGGTCGCGCTCGTCGAACGGATCGCCGAACTCACCGAGATAGACCGAGACGTCGGTGACGAGATGGTCGCGCTGCACGAGCCGACGCTGAAGCCGCGAGGCGTCGCCGTCGCTGAGCGCCTCGGCCAGCAGCAGCATGGCCAGCAGTTGGTCGAGCGAGTTGACGGGGTCGGGCACGCGGTAGCCGATGGCGACAGCGGGAATCGGCGCGTGCGGATCGGCGTGCGTCTCGCGCCGCTCGGCGGTCAGCGGCGGCTCGGCGAAGCTCGGCCGCTTCGGCCCCTTGCGCTTCTTGATGTCGGCGAAGTGCTTGTCGACCAGGGCCAGGGCGCCGTCGGCATCGACATCGCCGGTGACCGCGAGGATCGCGTTGCTCGGCGCGTAGTAGCGACGGAAGAAGTCCTTGGCGTCGTCGGTGGTGGCGCTTTCGAGATCCTCGAAGCCGCCGTAACCGTTGTGCGAGTTGGCGAACGAGTCGAACAGGATGGCGGGCAGGTAGATCCAAGGGAACCCGCCATAGGGCGCGTTCATCACGTTGACCCGGATCTCGTTCTTCACCACGTCGAGCTGGTTGGCGAGGTTCTCCTCGGTGATCCGCGGCCCGCGCATGCGGTCGGCCTCGAGGAACAGCCCACGCTCGAGGGCATTGGACGGCAGCGCCTCGTAGTAGTTCGTGTAGTCGAAGTGCGTGCTGCCGTTGAAGGTGCCGCCGCTCGACTCGACGTAGCGGAAGTGCTCGAGCTTCTCCAGCGTCGCCGACCCCTGGAACATCAGGTGCTCGAAGAGATGGGCGAACCCGGTTCGTCCCTCGGGCTCGGACCGGAAGCCGACGTCGTACAGGACGGCGATGCCCACCACCGGCGCGGAGCGGTCCGGCGCGACGATCACCCGGAGGCCGTTGTCGAGCGTGTGGTGGGTGATGTCGAAAGACGGAGCGGGAAGACGCACGATCACGCCTCGCTTCGCTCGGATGATCGGCCGAGCCTATGTGCAACTCTTCGCTCGCTGGGCTCACTCACCCGCTCTACCTTACGGACGCGGCGCCAGGCGCCCGGCGACCGGTCAGCCGACCTTGATCGTCTTTATGATCGATGGCACCTTCGCCCACAGCTCGCTCACCAGGTCGGGGATCGACGTGTACCAGAGCGACACGTCGTCGGAGCCGACCTTGATCGCGACGATCCAGAGCTGCTCCTGCTTGACCGCGGTCTTGCGGGTCTTCGCCCACGCCGGGTTGAGGCTGAACTTGGTGTGCAACAGATGCGCCTGGGCGCCGTCGACCGTGGTGTCGGCGTCGGAGACCGTGTCGATCGTCGGGTTGTCGCCGTACCCACCCTCGTCGACCATCTGGGTGCGGACGGACTTGGCGATGTCGCCCAGCGTGCGGCCCTGGGCCGGACCCCAGTGCCCGGCGCCCTCTTCGAGAACCCAGCCGGTGCCGGCCTCCACCGTCTTCACCTCGGTCAACGGCCAGACCGCGTTGTCCGTCTCGGACACGAATCCTGTCGTGATGCAGTCGAAGGACAGCTTCGCCCCGGCGAACGTCACGTGCGGGCACGGCGTGGGCGGCGGGCCGCCACTCGCGGAGCCCGACCCCGGTGCCGATGAGCCCGGCGGCGACAGCGACGGAGCGGACGCACTCGGTCCGCCGCTCTGGCCGGGGAAGTCGGGGGTCGAGGAAGGGCCGGACGGGCCGGCGGTCCCGCCCAGCGCGCCCGAGCCGTCGACGACGTCGGCGCAGCCGGCAAGCAGTCCGACGGCGGCCAGGGCGGCAGCGGCGAGACGGAGCCTCATGAAACGCTCTCGTTCGTCGTCGGCATCGTCATGACGACCGCAGGGCGTCTCTGCCCAGCGCGGCGTACCCACTCCACAGGCGGGCCGCCGCCTCGGCACCCTTGAACAGCATCGAGAGCGTCACCTTCTCGTTGGGCGCGTGGATCTGGTCGTCGGGCAGCCCGACACCGAGGAACACCAACGGCGCCGCGACGGCCTGTTGCAGGCCGGCCTCCGGCCCGCTCCCGCCCTCACGGGTCGGCAGCACGGCAGCGCCGTCGAAGGCGGCGCTGATCGCATCGGTGAGTCCGGTGTACGCCGGCGTGCCCAGCGGCACGATGCAGGCCCGGACGCCGGCGCCCTCCCATTCGACGGACGCGGTGATGCCGTCGGGAATGTGTTCGGAGACGAACTGCTCGACGCCCTTGATGATCTTGGACGGGTCCTGGTCGGCGACGAGGCGGAAGGAGAGTTTCACGAACGCGTCGCTCGGCACGATCGTCTTGTGCCCGGCGCCCTGATAACCGCCGCCGATGCCGTTGACCTCGGCGGTCGGACGCGCGCCGATGCGCTCGAGCGTGGAGAAGCCGGCCTCGCCGTGCAGCGCGCGCGATTGCGCGACCTTCAGGAACTCGCTGTCCTCGACCGGCACCTTGGCGAACAGGTCGCGCTCGGTGTCGGTCAGCTCGAGGACGTCCTCGTAGAAGCCCGGAACCTGCACCTTGCCGTCCTCGTCGTGCAGCGCGGCGACGAGCCGGGCCACGGCCGCGGCCGGGTTCGGGATCGCGCCGCCGAAGACGCCGGAGTGCAGGTCCAGGTCGGGGCCGTGCAGGTGCACGGTGGCCGCGACCATGCCGCGCATGCCGGTGACCGTGCTCGGAACGTCCGCCGCCACCATGCCGGTGTCGGTGACCACGACGACGTCGCAGGACAACCGGTCGCGATACCTGGCCAGCAACTCTTCGAAGTGCGGCGAGCCGGACTCCTCCTCACCCTCGACGACGAACTTGAGATTCACCGCGGGAGCGCTGCGGCCGGTTGCGGCGAGGTGGGCGCGCAGGCCGAGCAGGTGGAAGAGCAACTGGCCCTTGTCGTCGGATGCGCCGCGGGCCCGCAACACGTCGCCGTCGATCGTGGGATCGAACGGGTCGGTGTGCCACAGCTCCAGCGGATCGACCGGCTGGACGTCGTGGTGGGCGTAGACGAGGACGGTCGGCGCGTCCGCGTCACCGCTCGGCCACTCGGCGTAGACGGCCGGCAGCCAAGCGCCGTCGTCCCAGATCTCGACCGTAGGGAACCCGGTGCGCCGCGCCGCGGCGGCGAACCATTCGGCACTGCGCTGCACGTCGGGATGCCGATCCGGCTGAGCGCTGATGCCCGGGATGCGCAGCCACTGGTCGAGGTCGGCCAGCAGGTCGTCACGGTGCGTGTCGATGAATTCTCGGATGCCGTCTGTCACGTTGCCGACGATAGCCTTTGCACTATGGCGCAAGACGACCCCGTCGTGATCATCGGTGCGGGGCTGGCGGGTGCGGCCGCCGCGTGGGCAATGAGCCGTCGGGGCCTGCCGGTGGTGGTGCTCGAACAGTTCGCCGCCGGCCACGCTCGCGGCAGCTCTCACGGCAGCGCCCGGATCGTGCGCCGGGCCTACGGCGATGCCCTCTACGTGTCACTCACCGGGCGAGCGTTCGAGTTGTGGCGCGAACTGGAGCTGACGTCGGGAGCGCAGTTGCTGCGCATGCTGGGCGGGCTCGACTTCGGGCCGCGGCGCAACGTCGCCACCGTGGCCTCGCTGCTGGCCGAGGATGGCGTCCCGCACGAGGTGCTGCCGCCTGGCGAGGCGGCGCGGCGCTGGCCCGGGATGGTCTTCGACACCGACGTCGTCTTCCACCCGCAGGCGGGCACGATGGACGCCGCCGGCGCGGTGACGGCGCTGCTGGACCAAGCCACCGGATTGGGCGCCGTCGTGCACCACTCGACCCAGGCGGCGACCGTGGCCGACCGACGGGTGGTGCTGACCGACGGCTCGGTGCTCGCCGCGCGTTGCGTTGTCGTCGCAGCCGGCGGATGGGTGGTCCCGCTGCTGTCGGGCGTGCTGTCGCTGCCGCCGATCACGGTGACCCAGCAGCAGGTGTTCCACTTCCCCCGCCGCGACCCCAGCGCGCCGCCGTGGCCGAGCGTGATCCACGAGCCGGACGAGAATCCGGTCTATCACCTGGCCGGCGGCCGCGACGGCGGCCCGGGCGACGACCGCAAGATCGGCGAGCACGACGGCGGTCACGCGACGACGGCCGCGACGCGGGACGGCGTCGTCGACGCCGAGTCCCGGGCGCGCGTGATCAGGTACGTCGAACGCTGGTTGCCCGGCCTGCACCCGACGCCGCGCGGAGAGGTCACCTGCCTCTACACCGACACCCCGTCGGAGGACTTCGTGCTCGACCGGATCGGTGACATCGTCGTCTGCTCACCCTGCTCCGGGCACGGCGCGAAGTTCGCGCCGTTGATCGGCGAGTACGTAGCCGATCTGGTGACCGGGGCCGGGACGGTGCCCGACCGGTTCCGCCTGGCCGCGCACCTGACCGGACGAACCGCGAGCGTGTCGCTCTAGAGCCGCACGGGGCCGGAGCGTCCCTCGATCACGGCGGTCAGCCCCGCGCGATCGGCCGCCTCGACCTGCAGCTCGGCGCCGAGGGCGGCCAGCGCCCGGCGCACCGACCCGGGATCCGGATGGCTGGCGTGCCATTCGAGCAGTGGCAGCTCCGGCAACCCGCGACTCGTCGGGTGGGGCGTGTCGCCCCAGTCGATCAGGAACGGAACGAGTCCGCCGAGGTCGAGGCGCGGCATGGTCAGCCGCCATGCGAGCAGCTCGCCCGCGGGCGTGCGCCGCGACATCGCTCGGGCGTCGCCGGGGTCGAACCCGCCGTGCCGGGCCCGGGCGATCTGTGCGTCGAGATCGGTCGAGCGCATCGCCCACGTGACTATCCGGGGCTCGCCGACGGCGTCGATCCGAAACGGCCGCGGCTGGTCGGGCTCGGGCTGATCGGGGTCAGGACCGATGATCTCGAGGTAGGACTGGCCGCCGAGGCCGACGAGGAAGTTCGCGGTGCCGAGACCGGGATGGCTGCCACCGGGTGCCGGCGCGACGCCGGTCCGCTGGGTGAACGACTGCACCGACCGAGCGAGGTCGGGCACGGCGAGAACCAGATGATCGAGCATCGGCCTCAATCCTTGGCCCCGAGGATCAGCTCACGCAGCCCGGCAGCGTCGAGCAGGGCGGCCGGCTCGACCGTCTCATCGGTGCGCACGTAGTGGAACGCCGCTCGGACGCGGGCCAGTTCCGCGTCCGGGATACCGCAGAGCCGGGCCCAGGCGAGCCGGTAGGCGGCGAGCTGGACGGCCGCCGCTCGGGCGGCCGCTCCGGTCGGCTTGTGCCCGGTCTTCCAGTCGACGACCAGCCAGCCGTCGGCACCGTCGGCACCGTCGGCTCGGTCGGCTGCGTCGGCTCGGTCGGTGAACACGGCATCCATGCGGCCGCGGACGACCCGCTCGCCGATCGTCATCTCGAACGGCACCTCGACCTCGGCCGGGGTGCGGTGCGCCCAGTTGCTGGCCTCGAAGGCAGCCCGCAGCTCGACGAACTCCGAGTCGTCGGCGCCCTCGTCGGCAGCACCCGGCAGCTCGTCGAGATCCAGCAGCGTCTGCTTCTGCCACCGCTGCTCGAGCCAGGTGTGGAACGCGGTACCCCGACGGGCCCACGGCGCCGGGCGGTGCGGCAGCGGCCGGCGCAGGGCACGGGCCAACGCCGCGGGGTCCTGCTGCAGCTCGACCAGCTGGGAAACCGAGAGCTGCTGCGGCAGCACGACGTCGATGACGTCCCCCTGGGCCAGCGCTGCCCGCTCGGCGAGCAACCGGCCGACGTCGTGTTGCCACTGTGCCGCGGTGCCGATCGCGGCGGCGGGCTCGGACGACCCGCTGGCCTGGGCCGCCCGGACCAGCGCGGCACCGGCCTCGACGTCGGCCCGCCGGCCGGCCCCGCGATCCCCGGGATACGGCCCGAAGGGGTCCAGCGGCCACTGGACCTCACGGGCCTCGGCGATCAGCGGGTTGGCGGCGTCGGGCTCGGCCTCGAACCATTCTTCAGGCACCGCATGGGGTCGCAGCTCGTCGAGGAACGGTGAGGTGGCGCGCGGCTTGATGGCGGTGTCCCAGACGTAGCCGGAGGCGAGCAGCGTGTGCCGGGCGCGGGTCAGCGCGACGTAGCAGAGCCGGCGTTCCTCCAGCGCATGCCGGTCCAGCACCGCCGCATGCTGCTCGGCGAGCCGGTCGCGGACGTCGCGCCGGTCGACGGCGGCGCTGAGCCGCAGCTCCGGCAGGTCATCGCGGTCCCCCCGCAGCGGCGCCGGAATCTCCTGCCGGGCCCGCGTCCAGTTCACCGAGCGGGCCTCGGCCGGGAAGACGCAGTCGACGAGGCCCGGCACCGCGACGACGTCCCATTCCAGGCCCTTCGCACCGTGGACGGTGAGGATCTGGATGCGCTCGGACTCGACGACCACCTCTCCGGCGTCGAGTCCGTTCTCCTCGTCCTCGGCCGCCGCGAGGTAGGCCAGGAAGGCGGTCAGCGTTGCCTCGTCGGCCTCGTTGGCGAAGTCGGCGGCCTCGTCGAGGAACCGGTCCAGATGGGCACGGCCGATCCGGATGCGGTCCGGGCGGGCCGCAACCTCCAGGTCGACCCCGGTCACCCGTTCCACCTCGGCCACCAGCTCGGGCAGCGGCGCGGATGCCCGGCGGCGGAGACGGCGCAGCTCGTCAGCCAGCGCGGTCATTCGGGCGAACCCGTCCGGCGAGTACCGGTCGGCCGACCCGAGGTCGTCCAGCGCCTCGACGATGCCGATCGGCTCGCGCGGCGGTGTCGGCGCGGTGATGTCCGGTTCGCCGCCGAACAGGTCGCCCTGCACCGGCCGCGGGGTTGGCGCGTGCACCCGACCGAGCCGACGGGCCCGGTCGCTCAGCGCGGCAAGATCGCGCGGCCCGACCCGCCACCGCGCGCCGGTCAGCAGCCGGGCCAGTGCGGTTCCGGCGTCGTGGTGCACCAGGACCCGCAGCGTCGCGACGACGTCGACGACCTCCGGGGTGGTGAGCAGCCCGCCCAGGCCGACGATCTCGACCGGGAGACCCTCGGCCTGCAGCGCCTCGGCCAGGATCGGGATCTGCGACCGGCGCCGGACCAGCACCGCTGCGGTGCGGTCGCCGCCGGGCAGCGCGTCCCAGGCCGTGCGCATGCGGCCGGCCAGCCAGCGGGCCTCGTCCTCGACCGTCTCGGTACGGGCGACGGCGATCAGGCCTGGGCCGGCGTGCGCGGCGGGCCGCAGCTCGACCGACGCGGCATCGGCGCGCAGCGGGGCCGCGATCGCGTTCGCGGCCTGCAGGATCACCTCGTCGTTGCGGAAGCTGGTGGCCAGCGGGTACACGTCGGCGGGCCGGCCGTCGCTCTTCGGGAAGGTCGACGCGAACCGGCCGATGTTGCCCGAGCTCGCGCCGCGCCAGCCGTAGATCGACTGGAACGGGTCCCCCACCGCGGTCACCGGGTGTCCGGCGCCGAACAGGGCGCGCAGTGTCTCGATCTGCGCGTGCCCGGTGTCCTGGTACTCGTCCAGCAGTACCGCGGCGAATCGGGCTCGCTCGACCTCCTGCACCTCGGGCAGCCGGGCGACCTCGGCCGCCACCGTCATCTGGTCGGCGAAGTCGACGGCCGACAGCGCCGCCTTCTCATCGGCATAGCTCTGGACGAGGGGGAGCAGCGCCAACCGGTGCCGCAGCGAGTCGACGAACTTGGCGGTGTCGGCCGGGTACGCGGACCGGATGCCCTTGCCGAGCGGCAGGCCCTCGAACCAGTCGAGCAGCTCGGTGCAGAGCCGCGCGACGTCAGGCACCGTGGCGAGGTGGTCGGCCAGCTGCCCGCTCATCTCGAGGACGTAGCGCGGCACGCTGCTGGGCGCGCCGATGTCCTCAGGCAGGGCGTCGGGATGGTTGCGCGACACCTGGTCGGCCAGCTGCCATCCCACCGCGGGTGAGATCAGGCGGGAGTCGGGCTCGAATCCCACGCGCATGGCGTGCTCAGCGACGAGCCGACCGGCATAGGCGGCGTAGGTGAGGACGGTTGGTTCACCGGCGAGCAGCTGAGCCAGCTGCTCGGTGGCGGCCGGGTCGCCGCCGGCGTCACGCTCGAGGACCAGGCGCCATTGGGCGAGCCGGCGGCGGATCCGGCGGCCCAGCTCGGCGGCGGCCTTGCGGGTGAAGGTCAGACCGAGGACGGCGTCCGGCGTCACCAACCGGTTCGCAACCAGCCACACCACCCGGGCCGCCATCGTCTCGGTCTTGCCCGACCCGGCCCCGGCGATGACCACGGAGGGGCCGAGCGGCGCCTCGATGACCGCCGCCTGCTCGTCCGTGGGCGCGTGCTCGAGGCCGAGCCGCTTGCTGAGCTCGACCGCACCGATCAGCGGCGCTGATGTGCTCACGACGTCACCTGCCGGCCGTTCTGCAGCGGGCAGCACTTCTGCAGGTCGCAGTTGCCACAGTAGGAGTTGACCCGGGCAGTGAACTCGCTGCCCCGCATCCGGCCGGCGACATAGTCCACCTCGCGGGCGACCCAGGCCGGATCCTCGGAGTCGGCCAGCGGCGGCTGGAACTGCTCCGGGTCCTTGCCCGATGCGGCGAGCTGGACCAGCAGCGCACCGCCCGACCGCTCGTCCTCACCGAACGCGCCGGCCTCGACCGCGAGTTGGTAGGCGCCGAGCTGGGGGTGGACGGGTAGGTCGTCGCCGCGCACCTTCGACTTCCCGGTCTTGAGGTCGACCACGACCAGGCGCCCGGCAGCGTCCCGCTCGACGCGGTCGACCCGGCCGGTGAGGATCGCGTCCCCGACCTCGGCGGTGAAGGGTCGCTCGATGCCGACCAGCTCGTAGTGCGCGCGGCTCGTGCGCATCCAGTCGACCAGCCGGGCGAGGATCCGGCTGGCCCGCACCCGCTCGTTCTCCGCGAACCAGCGCGCACCGAAGTCGAGCCCGCCCCATTGCTCGTCGAGCAGTCGCTCGAGCTCGGGCAGATCGGCGTCCGGCGGCGCCGTGGCCGCGACCTCGTGCACCAGCGTCCCCAGCGAGGCCGAGATCTGCTCACCGTCGCGCGCCCCGACGTCTTGCAGCAGGGCCCGGACCTCGCAGCGCAGGAACGAGTCGATGCGAGACGGGCTGACCGGAACCGGCCGGGCCGGGTCGGCGACCGGGCCGTCGTCGGTGAGCGGCGCGAGCCCCCACCACTCGCCCGGATCGGCGCCGCGCACGCCCGCGGCCGACAGCCGGGCGAGCTCGCTCGCCGCGGCCGCCCGCAGGTCGGCGTCGCTGTCGGGATCGCAGGCGGCGGCCCGCAGCTCGGCGACGAGCGCGCCGAGGTGGACGCCGCGCAGGTGCTGGGTGAGCGGCCGGTCGCCCTCGATGGGGTCGAGCTCGTCGAGGAACCGCGACGGCTGCTCTTCCTCCCCCGACACCGCGGTCACGACGAGTCGCTGCCGGGCGCGGGTGATGGCGACGTAGAACAGGCGGCGCTCCTCGGCCAGCTGCGCCGACATCGGTGGGCCGCCCGGCGTGTCCCGCCCGGCGAGGACGTCGACGAGCAGTTCGGAACCCAGCAGCGACCCGCGGCGGCGCAGATCCGGCCAGCTGCCCTCTTGAACGTGAGCGATGCAGACCAGGTCCCACTCGAGCCCCTTGCTCGCGTGCGCCGTGAGGATGGCGACGGCGTCCGGCTCGCGCGCACCGACCGCCATCGTGTCACCGGGGATCTGCTGTGCCGCCAGGTGATCGGCGAACTCGCGAGCGGACGAGCGCGGCAGGCGGTCGGTGAACCGCGCCGCGGCGTCGAACAGGGCCACGACCGCGTCGAGGTCTCGGTCGGCCGCCGCCCCGCTGCCGCCCCCGGCCGCGCTCTGCTGGGCCCAGCGACGAGCCAGACCGGTGGCGTCCCAGATGGCCCAGAGGACGTCCTCCGGGCTGCCCTTGGCCTTCACCGCCTCCCGTCCCGCAGCGAGCACCCCGGCCACCCGCACCACCGGCCACCGCACGTGCTCGGGCAGCACCCGGGCGTCCCGCAGATCGAGCAGGGTCGGCGCGAGGAGAGCGACCCCGGGCTCGGTGTCGGTGGCGTCGCGCTGGCGCAGCACCCGGCGCAACCGCTGCAGGTAGACGACGTCGGCGCCACCGACCGGGCCCAGCAGCAGCCGTTCGGCGGCGTCCTCGGTGAGCGAGCCGGGTTCGAGAGCCAGGCGCAGGACGTCGAGCAGTACGGCTACCGCCGGCTGCTCGGCCAGCGGCAGGTCCTCGTCGCGGACCAGCACCGGAACACCCGCGGTGATCAGCGCGCGGCGCAGCGTGGCGAGCACGGCCGCGGTCGATCGGACGATCACCGCCATGCGTGACCAGGCCATGCCGTCGAGGTGCGCGCGGCGCAGCACCCCGGCCAGGTACGCCGCTTCCTCGCTCGCGGTGCGGAACAGGCAGGTCTCGACCGCGCCCGGCTCGGCGACGGCGGACCGCAGCCGGCGCTGCTCGGCCCGGCCGGGCAGCCGCGCGGCGATCCGCCGCGATGCGGCGAGCAGCTGCGGACCGGAGCGCCGGGACACCTCGAGCGCGACGACCGGGACCGGCGATCCGCCCCCGAACCGCTCGTCGACGGCGTGGATCGCGCTCGCGTCGGCCCCGCGGAAGGCGTAGATCGACTGGTCGGGGTCGCCGACGAGCACGAGCTCGTCCGCACCGTAGGCAAGCAGGGCGAGCAGCTCGGCCTGAGCCGGGTCGGTGTCCTGGTACTCGTCGACGAACACGTGTCGGCGGTGTGCGCGTTCGGCGGCGAGCAGGTCCGGGTCGGCGTGCAGCGCGTTGAGCGCGGAGCGGATCAGCTCGGACGGGTCGTACGCGCCCGGCTTCGCCAAGGAGGTGACGTTCTGGTACTCGATGAGGAAGTCACCCGCAGCGACCCAGTCCGCACGCGACCGAGCCCGGCCGAGTTCCACCAGGGCCGGTCCGTCGAGCCCACGCTCGACCGCGCGCATCAGCAGATCGCGCAACTCGCCGGCGAAGGCGCGGGTGCGCAGCGCCGGCCGCAGCCCGGCCGGCCAGCGCTCGGCATCGCGCCCCTCGACCAGGTCGCGGAGCATGATGTCCTGCTCGGCGCCGGAGAGCAGGCGCGGCGGCGGCAGCGGTTCGCCGAGATCCGCGCCGCGCCGGTTCGCCAAGCGCAGCACGCCGAACGCGTAGGAGTGCAGGGTGCGGGCGATGGGCTCGCGGATGGTGCGGCCCAGCCTCGCGGTGACCCGGTCGCGCATCTCGCCGGCCGCGCGCCGGCTGAACGTCAGCATCAGGAGGCTGTCGACGGGCACCCCGCGCTCGACCCGCTGCACCGCAGCCTCGACCAACGTGGTGGTCTTCCCGGTGCCCGGCCCGGCGAGGACGAGCAGCGGACCACCCGCGTGCTCGACGACGGCCCGCTGCGCCGTGTCGAGCTCCGGCGCGACGGCGACCGGGCGGGTCGCGCGCACCAGGCGGTAGGCAGGCTCGTTCACGCCGTCAATCTCAACACGACGGGGTGACAGTTTCAGTGAGCCCCGAGCTCCTCGAACAGGGTGAGTTGCAGGCCGTCCGGCGTGGAGAGGCGGGAGTTGAGCGAATTCCAGGGCGTGCGGGTGGGTTCGGCGATCAGTTCGGCGCCGGCCGCGGTGAGTCGCCGGGTCGCCTCGCGCGAATCGGAGACGTCGAACGCCACCCGGATCTTGCCGGCCACCCGCCGGCCGACCTCCACCTCGTCGATGAAGTCGGCCTGGGCGGCGTCGGCCAGTTCGAGCGTCGCTCGACCGGCGTCGAGGATCGTCACCCGGCCGCCGTTGGGCGCGGCATAGGCCGCCTGCTCATGCAGACCCAGCGCATCACGGTAGAAGGCGAGGGCCGCGTCGTAGTCGTCCACCGTGACGACGAGTCGTAGTTCGTTGACCGAATCCATGCCTCGATCTTGCCCTTCCCCCGCAGCAACCTCGTACGGTTCCCGACGTGGACGCGCGGATGAGTGTCGGGCAGCTCGCTCGGCGGGCGGGCCTCACGGCCAAGGCGCTGCGCCATTACGACCGCGTCGGCGTGTTCGCGCCCGCGTCGGTCGACACCGCCGGTTACCGCTGGTACACGCCGGATCAACTCGCCGCGGCCCGGCTGATCGCCCGGCTGCGCGGGCTGGACGTACCGCTCGACGACGTCCGGCGATGCCTGGCCGACCCGGCCGTGGTGGCCGACGTCCTGCAAGCGCACGAACGCCGGCTCGAGGCCCGCATCACGCGACTGCGCGGCGACCTGCACGAGCTCCACCACCTACTCACCGACTCCGGAGCGAGCACCATGACCGACGAACCCGAGATCCTCGACCACCGCCGGCTCGGCGCCGCGCTGTTCAACGGCGTGTGGGAGCTGCTCGAGCAGGAGGACCGCAGCGTCGCCGACGACGACCGCATGCTGCACATGGCGCACGCGTCGCGTCACCATTGGGGCGAGGTGGGCGGCGCCGCCCATCTCGCCCGCGGCGAGTGGCAGTGCTCGCGGGTGTACTCGGTGCTGCGCCGCGCGGAGCCGGCACTGCACCACGCGCGGCGCGCGCTGGCGCTGTGCACCGAGAACGGCCTCGGCGACTGGGATCTCGCCTTTTGCCACGAGGCACTGGCGCGCGCGCACGCGATCGCGGGCGAGTCAGAGGCGGCGCGCGAGGAGGCCGAACGGGCACTGGCCGTCGACATCGCCGAGGACGAGGACCGGGCGCTGGTGCTGGCCGACCTCGAGACGATCCCGGGGCTGCCCCGCTTCTGGTGAGTCAGCCCGTCAGCTGAGGCCATCCCAGCGGCACGTCTTGAGATCCACCCGGTCACCCCTGAAGCGGACGCCCTCGGCCAGCAGTCGCTGCCGTTGCTCGGTGTACAGGTGCTCGGCGAGTGACCCGTCGGCCCGCATGACGCGATGCCAGGGGACCGATCCGTCATCGGCCGCGAGCACCCGCCCGATGATGCGCGGCGAAGAGGCACCCACGTACTCGGCGACGTCGCCGTAGGTCATCACCCGGCCGACCGGGATGGCCTCGATGCAGGTCAGGATCCGGTGGGCCAGATTCTCGCGGTCCGGCACAGCTCCGTCGCTCACGTCACACACGATGGCATGCGCGCTCGGGCCGAGGATCGAGTGGCCGGGACAACACGTCCGCGGTCAGTGACGGGACGAAGATGGACTGATGACCGTCCCCAGCCGACTTCCGATCGTCCAGGCACCGATGGCCGGCGGACCGTCGACCCCGGAGCTCGCCGCCGCCGTCAGCGACGCAGGTGGATTCGGTTACGTCGCGGCGGGCTACCTCGGCCCGGACGCGCTACGCGCCGAACTCGATCGCACCCGCGCGGTGACCGCGGCGCCGATCGGGGTGAACGTCTTCGTCCCCGGCCGAGCCGACGCCGACGACGAGGCGATCGCCGCCTATGCGGTGTCGCTGCGGCCGGAGGCCGAACGGCTCGGCGTCGCGCTCGGCGAGCCGCGGTGGGAGGACGACGCGTACGCGGCGAAGCTCGACCTGCTCGCGGGCGCCGGCGTGCACACCGTCAGCTTCACCTTCGGCTGCCCGACACCGGAGGTCGTCGCTCGGTTGCAGAGGGCCGGTGCCCGCATCGCGGTCACCGTGACGTCGGCGGACGAGGCCGTCGCCGCGGCTGCGACGGGCGCGAACTCGCTGGTCGTACAGGGGACGGAGGCGGGCGGGCACCAGGGCACGTTTGGCGGCGAGATCGCGAACCGGACACCGCTGCATGAGGCGCTCGCGTCCGTCCGCGCCGCGGTCGACCTACCGCTGGTCGCGACGGGCGGGATCATGACTGCGGCCGACGCCCGCGCCGCGATGGACGCCGGGGCTACCGCCGTCCAGATCGGTACCGCGCTGCTCTGCACGCCCGAGGCCGGCACGTCCGGGCCGTATCGCCGCGCGCTGCTCGAACGTAGGTACTCCGACACCGTAGTGACCCGCGCGTTCACCGGTAGGTGGGCGCGCGGGCTGGCCAACCGGTTCGCGCTCGAGCACGAGGACGCCCCGCGGGGTTACCCGCAGATCCACCACCTCACCCGGCCGCTGCGGGCGGCGGCCGCGCGGGCCGGCGATCCGGATGTGCCCAACCTCTGGGCGGGCACCGGCTGGCCGGCGATCACCGACGATGACGCCGCGACGATCGTCGCGCGGATCGCCGGAGAGCTCTAGCGCGGGCGGCGGCCGGTCAGCGCGATGAGCTTGTCCAGCGTCGAGGCGTCGTCCGGCACGTCCACCGGGGCGTCGAAGAGACCGCTCGAGGACAGATCGCCGAACTTCGTCGCCGCCGCGTAGACGTCCTGCACGACCCCGTCCGCGATCGGCGCGCCGGAGTAGCCGATGGCGGTGCCGAGGTCCCAGCCGTGGACGACGAGGTCGAACGTCATCTCGTGGATGTAGTCGCGGACGGGCGTGGTCCCGCGGGAGAGTTCGACGGTGCGGTCCAGCGCGCCGTCCGCGGCGAAGGCGTCGGCCGAAGAGACCGCCGCCTCGTCCCACTCCTCGGCCAGATTCGCTCCTACGCCGCCGTCGACCGGGAGCGAGCGGGTGCCTTCGACGATCTTGGCCGCCGTCTCGATGTCCTGACCGTGCAGCAGCGGGGCCGCCCAGCGATGCTCGTCGATCAGGTGCGCCACGAGATCGGCGACCGTCCACTCGGCGTCGGGGGTGTCGAGTTGCCACTGGTCGGCGGATACAGCATGCACTCGGTCGGTGAACGCGCGCTGGGCCGTCAGGAACCGTTCGAGATCATCCATACGCGTAGTCCTACCCCGCGCGGACCGATCAGTAGACAGGCAGGCTCTGATCCACCTGGTTCACCCAGGCGGTCACACCGCCCTGGACGTGCACCGCGTCGGAGAATCCGGCGTTCTTCACCGCGGCCAGCGTCTCGGCCGAGCGCACACCGGTCTTGCAGTACATGATGATCTGCTTGTCCTGCGGCAGCGAGGCGAGCGCGTCGCCGCGCAGGATCTCGTCCTTGGGGATCAAGGTCGCGCCGGGGATCTTGACGATCTCCCACTCGGCCGGCTCGCGGACGTCGACGAGGAAGGTGGGCTTGTCGGAGTCGAGCAGCTCCTTGAGCTCCTTGGCGGTGATCGTCGAGCCCGCGGCGGCGTGTTGCGCCTCTTCGGAGACGACGCCGCAGAAGGCCTCGTAGTCGATCAGCTCGGTGATCTTGGGCGCGTTGGGGTCCTTGCGGATCTTGACCTCGTTCCAGGTCATCTCGAGCGCGTCGAAGATCAGCAGCCGGCCGAGCAGGGTCTCCCCGATCCCGGTGATCAGCTTGATGGCCTCGTTGACCATCGCCGAACCGATCGACGCGCAGAGCACGCCGAGCACGCCGCCCTCGGCACACGACGGCACCATTCCCGGCGGCGGCGGGTCGGGGTAGAGGTCGCGATAGTTGGGCCCGAACTCGTCCCAGAAGACGCTGACCTGACCGTCGAAGCGGTAGATGGAGCCCCACACGTAGGGCTTGCCGAGCAGCACGCACGCGTCGTTCACGAGGTAGCGGGTGGCGAAGTTGTCGGTGCCGTCGACGATGAGGTCGTACTGGCTGAAGATGTCGAGGACGTTGTCGTTGTCCAGGCGCGTTTCGTGGACGTTGACGGTCACGAGCGGGTTGATCTCGAGCACCGAGTCGCGAGCGGACTCGGCCTTCGAGCGGCCGATGTCACTCTGCCCGTGGATGATCTGGCGCTGCAGGTTGGACTCGTCCACCACGTCGAACTCGACGATGCCGAGCGTGCCGACGCCGGCCGCGGCCAGGTACATCAGGGCGGGCGAACCGAGGCCGCCGGCGCCGACGCACAGCACCTTGGCGTTCTTGAGCCGCTTCTGCCCGATCATCGCGACGTCCGGGATGATCAGGTGGCGGCTGTAGCGGCGGACCTCGTCGACCGTCAGCGACTCGGCTGGTTCCACGAGCGGCGGCAAAGACACAAGACTTCCTCAAGGCTCGATTACGGACTGTGTGAAGAACCGCAGCACGCGCCGCAGCATTCCACCCCCGATTGTCCCCGGTCGGGCGCCGATCGCCACATGTGGCCCCGCTGCGGCGCAACACGCCGCAAGGAGCGCCGCTCGGCGGCCACGACCGGAAGTACGCACACGAACGCGAGGATCAAGCCCCGAGGAGCGCCAGCGACGAGTGGGCTTCGGTCCGAGCCCGCCGCCGCGCGAGCGAAGCGAGCTTGCGGTGCGGATCGACGATGAGCCCGAGCGCAGCGAGTGGTTCTTGAGGAGATCCGCCTCCGGCGGATTGAACGTCAGTCGCCCAGCCCGTACTCGTCGTTGGCCGGCGTGTCCGGCTGCTCGGCACCCGGGGCGCCCTTGGCGCCGGTCGGGTACGGCCAGGGGTTGGCCTCGCACAGCCTGCCGGTGGCCGCGGACTTCAGGCCGAACGTCTGCTGCATCATCACCGGCGCGAGGCCACCGGGCAGGCACTGATGAGCGTGCTCGTGCCCCAACGCATGGCCGTCCTCATGGTTGATCATGTACA
>JAVHVD010000002.1:0-2573 GCA_032160745.1 Pseudonocardiales bacterium | reverse complement strand
CTGCGCATCGACCAGTTCGTGTCGCACTACGTCGAGCACCAGGTCGAGGTCATCGTCCGGCGCACCCGCTACCTGTTGAGCGAGGCCGAGAAGCGCGCGCACATCCTGCGGGCGCTGCTCAAGGCGCTCGACCAGCTGGACGCGGTCATCGCGCTGATCCGCAGCGCCCCGTCCGCGGAGGAGTCCAAGGCCGGTCTGATGTCCTTGCTGGAGATCGACGACGTCCAGGCCACGGCGATCCTCGACCTGCAACTGCGCCGGCTCGCCGCCCTCGAGCGCCAGCGGATCATCGACGAGGCCGCCGAGATCGAGGCCAAGATCGCCGACCTCAACGACATCCTGGCCCGGCCCGGCCGGCAGCGCACCATCATCCGGGACGAGCTGACCGAGATCGTCGATCGGTACGGCGATGACCGGCGCACCCGGCTGATCCCGCACGACGGCGACGTCTCGATGGAAGACCTCATCGCCCAGGAGGACGTGGTCGTCACGATCACGCGCACCGGCTACGCCAAGCGCACGAAGACCGACCTGTACCGGGCGCAGCGCCGGGGCGGGAAGGGTGTGCAGGGCGCGAACCTGCGCACCGACGACATCGTCGAGCACTTCTTCGTCACGTCCACGCACGACTGGATCCTGTTCTTCACGAACAAGGGCCGGGTCTACCGGGCCAAGGCGTACGAGCTGCCGGAGGCGAACCGCAACGCCCGCGGACAGCACGTCGCGAACCTGCTCGCCTTCCAGCCGGACGAGAGCATCGCTGAGGTCATCACGCTCAAGAACTACGAGCAGGCGCCCTACCTCGTCCTCGCGACCAAGCACGGCCTGGTCAAGAAGACGAAACTGACCGACTTCGACTCCAACCGCACCGGCGGGCTCATCGCGATCAACCTGCGCGACGACGACGAGCTCATCGACGCGTCGCTGATCTCGGCCACCGACGATCTGCTGCTGGTGAGCCGCAAGGCGATGTCGATCCGGTTCACCGCCGACGACGAGGCGCTGCGGCCGATGGGCCGGGCCACGTCCGGTGTGTTCGGCATGAGGTTCAACGCCGGTGACGAGCTTCTCGCGATGGAGGTCGTCCGGGACGAGAACGCCGAAATCTTGGTCGCCACTGAGGGCGGCTACGCCAAACGGACGCGGGTCGGCGAGTATCCGGTGCAGGGTCGAGGCGGCAAGGGCGTCCTCACGGCGCGTATCGTGTCCACCCGGGGCGGCCTCGTCGGAGCGGTCGCGGTTACCCCGCAGGACGAGATCTATGCAATCACTTCCGACGGAGTGGTGATCCGCACCAAGGCGGTGGAGGTTCGCAGGGCCCAACGACAGACCATGGGCGTGCGCCTGATGAACCTTCCCGAGGGCGTCAACCTGGTCGCCATCGCCCGGAACGCCGACGAACCGGACGAGCAGGACTGAGTGCGTGCCGCAGGCCCGGACCGGCGGAGCGAAACAGAGCGCGCACCGCGCGTGAGGACGGAGTGACATGACGCAATCGCCCCAACGCGGGCAGGGAGCGCCAGTGACCACCGAGTTCGACTCTGGCTCCGGTCCACGCCATTCGACCGCGTCCAGCTACGACGGCAACTCAGCAGGGTCGGGCAGCGGACCGTCGCCCTCCACGCCGACGACCTCGACACCGTGGGGCTCGACGTCCACCGTCCCGGGCTCGGCGGGTTACGGCGCGGATCCGAATGCGCAGGGCACGCCGACCTGGACCTCGCGGCCGCTCGGTCAGGCCCAGCCCGACGCGCCCACCGCCACCGTGCCGCTCGTGCAGGGCACCGCGGCGCCCGGCGGTCTCGGGCCTGCGCCGACGCCTCCGCCGGCCCCGCCCATGGACGCCAACCGCTCGGGGCGCGCCACCCGGGCCCGCGGACCGCGCCGAGCCCGCCTGCAGCTGCGCCACGTCAACCCGTGGACGGTGCTGAAGTTCTCCTGCGTCCTGTCGATCGCGCTCTTCTTCGTCTGGCTGATCGTCGTCGGCATCCTGTTCGGCGTGTTGGACGCCGCCGGGGTGGTCGGCAAGATCAACGACGCGTACACGACCGTGCAGGGCGGAAACGCCAAGGCGCCGGTGACCGCGGGCGTGGTGTTCGGCGGTGCGGCAATCATCGGCGTGGTCAACATCGTCCTCTTCATCGCGCTCTCGACCGTCGGTTCGGTGGTCTACAACCTGTGCGCGGATCTTGTCGGCGGAATCGAGATCACGCTGTCCGAACGGTGATCTGGGCCGGTCCGAACGGGCGGATAACCGCCCGTATACCGGTTTGGAGGGCGTCTTGGGCGCCCGATATGCTGACTCGTCACGTTCGCGGGCCTGTAGCTCAGACGGTTAGAGCGCATCCCTGATAAGGATGAGGCCGGAGGTTCAAGTCCTCCCAGGCCCACTGCACGACGCCGCGCCGATCCGGCTCGGCCGGCGGCGTAGCGACGAGGAGGTGCGGGTGAACAAGCCGCTGCTGCTCGCCGCCATCGCGGCGGCGATGGCTGCCGTCGCGGCTCGACGGCGTCAGGCACAGGCCGACGCGGCGACGCTGTGGCGCGAGGCCACTTCCGACGCGTCGAAGTGA
>JAVHVD010000001.1:0-5237 GCA_032160745.1 Pseudonocardiales bacterium | reverse complement strand
GTGCAGTACTGGAGCGCCCGCGAGGTCGGCGACCTGGACAAGGCCGCCGCCGCCGCCGAGGAACTCGGCCCGATCATCCGCCGCATCAACCCGAAGGACACCGCATGACCGCAACCCGCACCACCTCACCGTTCGGGTTCTCCTCCACCGCTGCCGACGTCATCTCCGGCATGGACCTGCACAGTCGCCGCGCGCTCGTCACCGGCGCCGCCGGTGGCATCGGCGTGGAGACCGCTCGGGCACTGGCCTCGGCCGGCGCCGAGACGCTCATCGCCGCCCGCGACCTGACCGCCGCCGAGCGCGTTGCCGCCGACATTCGCACCAGTACCGGTAACCAGGCCGTCATGGTGGCGCAGCTGGACCTGCTCGACCGCGCCTCGATCGACCGGCTGGTCGACGGGTACACCGGGCCGCTGCACATCCTGATCCACAACGCCGGGGTCATGGCCGTCCCCTACCTGCGGCTCAGTCCCGAGGGTCACGAACTGCAGTTCGCCACCAATCACCTCGGCCACTTCCGCCTCGCCCTCGGCCTGCTGCCCGCCCTACGCGCCGCGGGCGGCGCGCGAGTCGTATCGGTGAGCTCGCGGGCGCACCTGAACTCCCCGGTGGTCTTCGACGACATCGACTTCGCGCACCGCGCCTACGACCCAGCGCTCGCCTATGCCCAGTCGAAGACGGCGAACGTCCTGTTCGCCGTGGCCGCCGCCCGCCGCTGGGCCGGCGACGGGATCGAGGTCAACGCACTGCACCCCGGCGCCATCGCCGACTCCGGCCTCTCGCGCCGTATGGACCCGGCCCTGCTCACGCAACTGCGCACATCAGGGCGCTACACCTTCAAGACCCTCGCCCAAGGCGCAGCCACCAGCGTCTACGTCGCCACCTCGCCCCTGCTCGCCGGGGTCGTCGGCCGCTACTTCGAGAACTGCCAGGAGGCGGACCCCGACGACCCCACCGCCGCCGGCACCGACGCTGCCGGTGTCGCCCTCCACGCCCTCGACCCCGAGGCCGCCGAGCGGCTGTGGATCGTCTCGGAACAGTGGAACGGCTGAGAGAACCTGCGCTTACCCACCGCGTCGGGCAGTCCTTCGGCACTCGACCTCGGTTCGCCGCTTACGCCGCAACCTCGTACTGGTCAAAGTGGATCTTGTTGGAGGGCACGCCCACGTCGGTGAGGTTCTGCACGGTCGCGGCGATCATCGGGTCGGGGCCGGCGACGAGGACGTCGACCCCGATCTCGGCCCAGTTGGCAAGCGGGGGCACTACCGTCTCTACCCGGCCGCGGTAGCCGGCGTAGTTGGGGTCGTCCGAGACCACGCCGTACACCTTGGCGCGCTGGTTGCGGCCCCGGGCACGGATGATGTCTTCGAGCACGCGAACGGGGTAGATGTCGTCGCGGGTGCGGCCCCCGACAAAGGCGTACACCGGCGTCTGCTCGGGCCAGTCGAGGATCGACTCGACCACCGCGGTGATCGGCGCAGCTCCCGTACCGGACGCGACGCAAAGCAGCCCGCCGGGCACCGTCCCGTGCTCTACGACGAGGTCGTTGCCGCGCGGGGGCCCTAGCCGCAGCCGGTCACCGATCCGAGTGTGCATGACCAGCGCCGCCGAGACACCGGACACCCCAGCCGCGCGCACATGAATGTCGAAGGTGTTCTCCGCGCGCGGTGCGCTGGCGATCGACATCTGTCGCCAGTCTTTCGGGCGGGTGGCCAGCTCCAGGGTGAGGTACTGGCCGGGCCGGAACGCATACGGTGCGTCGGGCTGGATTCGGACCACCGCGAAGTCATGCAGCACGCGATGATGATCGACGACCCGCGCGGACCAGGAGGCCGGCTCGGCCAGCGACCGCATCGCGCCGTCGAGCATCACGGAAGCGAGCCGCGTGTAGCTGCCGAGGATCGCCGCCTCGTACCGGGGGCGCCATCGTGCGCCGGCCAGCGTCTTCCAGGTGCTCACCAGCGCCGCGCCGGCGACCTCGTAGTGACGCGGCTCCACGTCGAATTTGCGGTGGTCGGTGCCGAGCTGCTGGAGATGGACGGTCATCGTCTCCGGGTCGTCGGCGAGCACCCATTGCACCAGTGCCCTCCCGAAGTCCTGTCGCTGCTGGGTCATGTGCGACGGGAACATGTACATCGCCTCGGGTAGCCGCACGAACAGTTCGGCGTAGAAGGTCGACACGAACGCCTCGGCCCGGTCACTGACCAGGTCCCACGCCTCGCGGAGGTCCGCGCGGTCGTAGGAGAAGTGGCGGGTGAGCAGGCCCGGGTTGTCATACGGCCGCTGCGGCGGCGTGCTGGCGGGTGGCTGGTAGAACCCCGGCAGCTCGACCTCAGGCAGCCGACGCTCGGCGGAGCCGACGACGAGGGCGCCGGTGTTTTCCGGCTGGCCCGGACGTACCGGTGCCTGCGCACCGCCGGCCGAGCCGGGGGGAACTGGTCCTGGCGCCGGGCGCCCAGGCGGCCTCCCGGCCGACTGGCCCTCGTCGGCGAACTGGTCGAGCTCCTCTGCGAATCCGACGGGATCCTGCTCCATCGGATCGTCCTGCCTACCGAGCAGCCAACGCGCGATTCTCTGGCGCAAGCTCACGCGACTCCTCCTTCAAGAACATGCGGGTCCAACACCGGCATGGCAGCCTCCAGCGGCCGCGCTGCGGCCACGGAAAAAATGTCATCTAGTGGCGGTCTCCCGCCCGTACCGGCTCAGCAATGATGACACGCGTGCGGGTAGATCGTCTCTGCCGCACATGCTGTCTCACGCATACTGGGGAGGCCCTGGGCGGACCGGGTCCGGGCAAATGACGCAAAAGGAGCATGGATGGCTGACGCGCGCACGCCCACTCCGGGCTCATCCGGCGAGCAGTACCTCCAGGACCTGTATGGCACACGCGAGAGGGCGAGCGCGTTCTACCGCCAACAGGTCGTCGACGTGCTCACCCCGCGGATGGTCGAGTTCCTCGACCGCCAGACGATGATGGTCGTCGCCAGCGTCGACACCGAGGGCACGCCGGACGTCTCCGTGCGCTTCGGCGACCCCGGCTTCGTCCGCGCCCTGGACGAGCGCACCATGGCCTGGCCGGAGATGCGCGGCAACGGCGTGTTCACCACCCTCGGGAATCTGGAAAGGACGCCCGCGGCGCACCTCATGTTCCTCGACTTCGAGCACCGCATCGGGCTGCACGTGCGCGGCGAGGCGGAGATCGTCGAGGCCGACTACGCACAGACAGCACACCCGGGGCTCACCGGGTTGGCACCCACCGGACGCGCACCGGAACGGTGGATCGTGCTCCGCGTGCGCAACAGCTACATCCACTGCCGCAAGCACTTTCCCCGCAACGACGGCCCGGTTGATTGGGGTACCGACGACACGGCAGCCAAGGGAGGCGACTACTTCGGCGCCAAGAACCTCGGGTCGCCTTGGGACATCCAGGCCGCCAGTCGCGCGGCCGCCGAACCTGAGAGCCGTCGACCGACCGCGGGGTGATGACGTAGCGTCACCGGCTGGGGTTGTCGGACCACTTGCCGGAGGTGCCGCCCGAATGTCGTCTTGCCCTTTTTCTGTGTCGCCCGCGGATGCCCCCATGGCTCCGCCGGACGACGCAGGCGATCGCTCGGAAGTCGACCTCGACGAGGCGCGCGAGTGGTTGGAAATGTTCTTCGCCGAAAAGCGGCCGCAACGGGGTGATTGCGAGACGAGATGGGCTGAGATCAAGACCGAGATCTCGCTGACGGGCAGCTATACCCACACGTTCGCCGAACTTGAATGGGGCGCGCGCGTCGCCTGGCGCCAATCGGTGCGCTGCATTGGTCGCGGCCGCTGGCAGTCCCTGGTGGTGCGCGACGCCCGCGGCGCGCGAACGATCGACGAAGTCGCCCGGGAGCTGACCGAGCACCTGCGCTTCGCCACGAACAGGGGCCGGATCCGCTCGACGATCACGGTGTTCCGTGCGGATGGCCCCAGCGGGCCTCGGGTGGTTGTCGCCAACGATCAGCTCGTCCGCTACGCCGGTTACCGGCAGCCGGACGGTTCGGTTCTGGGCGACCCGCGGTACGCCGGCTTCACGGAGTTGGTCCGCGAGATGGGCTGGCAACCTCCTGCCCAGCGATCTCGCTTCGATGTCCTGCCATGGCTCATCGAGACGTCCGACGAGGAGCAGGCCCGCATCGTCTCCGTCCCTGCGGGGGTCGTGCTCGAGGTGGCGATCACGCACCCGACGCTGCCGTGGTTCCAGGAGCTGGGACTGCGCTGGCACGCGGTGCCGGCAATCAGCAACATGCGCCTGCGAATTGGCGGGCTGGACTACTCCTGCGCGCCCTTCAACGGCTTCTACCTGGCCGACGAGGTTGCAACCCGAAACTTCGGAGATTCAGACCGGTACGACCAGTTGGCACTGGTGGCCCAGCGGATGGGCCTCGACACCAGCTCCGATGCCAACTTCTGGCAGATGCGGGCGGCCGTTGAGCTCAACACGGCCGTGCTGCACTCGTTCCGCGCGGCCGGCGTGCGGATGGCCGAGCCGCAGGCGGAGTCAGCGCTGATGGCCGAGTTCGCCCGGCGCGAGGAGAGCGTCGGCCGCCCGGTATACGGCGACTGGTCGTGGATCAACGGCCACCTGGGTTCGGCGTTCGGCCCGTCCTGGCATCGCTACTACCAAACGGGCGAGCCGAACCCCAACTTCTGGCTCGATCCGGCTCGGCTCGACCTGAGCCGCGGAAGCACCGGACCCGCCCGCGTGGACGACTCCCGCGATGCCGGCGCCGCGACCTCAGCCGGTCCGGTTGACCTTGCCCGCCGCCACGGTCTCGGCCTCGTACCGGACTGAGGACGGCAGCAAGATGAGGTGTTGCGTTGGTAACGTCATCGGCTGCGCGGTGGTGAGGCGGCGGCATCCTGCTTCCTCGTAGCGAGGAGGTGGTCGTCACGTGGGTCCTGCATGCCGGGTAGCACAAGCTCGATGTTCCGACCGGCGGCACCGCGGTGGCGCCCGGAATCAAGCATCCGATCCTCTGCCGCCCACGGGCAGCATCCCTCCGCCATCGCACACGATTGCGAGGACCGCGGCGGGAGTGACGATCGGTGGCGAGGTCATCTCGCTCGCCCGCTCGCCACTGTTCGCGCCCGACGGGTATCCCGCCGGGCGTGAACGCCACTTGGTCGGTGAGTTCGAGGGCTGACACCGTGGTCTATGTCGCCGGGCTGGTCGCCGCGCTGTCGCTCGGTTTCGGATACGTGCTGCA